>JANOGH010000218.1:0-7390 GCA_031414075.1 Betaproteobacteria bacterium
CCTTCAAGCCACCGGCTTCACTCGCCAGGCGAGCGCTATCGCGAGCAGCGTCGCACCCACCGCGATGAAACCCACCAGCCAGAAGCGCGTCAGGGTTCCATCGGCAGCGTGACCGATCAGCGTTCCTGCAAGAAAAGACGCGGCGCCCATGCCAAGCTGCTGGATCGCCGAGTTGATGTTCATGAAGCCGCCGCGAAGGTGCGGTTGCACGCTGGAAATGACCAGCGCCATCGCCGGCACGAAACGTCCCGATACGAACACCATGAAGATGGCCGACGCGCAGATCGCAACCGGTACCGGGACCGGCGGCAGATTGGTGGTGATCAGCAGCGGTGCGATCGAGATCAGGCCGATGAGCGTGAATATCTGCCGCTTGCCGTGCCGGTCCGCCAGCTTGCCGATGTAGCGCGCCGAGAAGGCGGTGGCGAGTCCGCCGAAGAGATAGAGGTAGGGCAGGTCGGTTTCATTCAGGCCGACATTGGACACCATGTAGGGCGCGATGAACGGAATCACCGAAAACCCTGCGAACATCAGCGCGAACATGAAGACGAAGGCGCGCAGGTGATTGGCGGTGCCGAACACCGCTTTCATCTGATCCAGTGGCCGGTAGGATTGGCCTTCGATCATATGGCGGCGCATGGCAGGGAGAATTGTCCAGGTCAGGATCAGCACCAGCACCGAGGCGACGACGAGAAACAGGAAGGGTGCGCGCCAGGAGAAATGCGCGGCAAGAACCAGTCCGATCGGAACGCCAATGATGGAAGAAAGCGCGAACGCGGACATGATCATGCCGGTCGCGGCTCCCCGGCGCTGTTCGGGAATCGCGTCGCCGATGATCGAGTGTACGGTCGCACCCGCCACGCCGCCGAAGGCGCCGGCGACCGCGCGCGCTGCCAGCAGCGACCCGTAACCCGGCGCGATGCCGCACAGCAGCGTCGATAGTACGAAGCCCACATAGAGAAACAGCAGCGTCTTGCGGCGATCGAAGCGGTCGGTATAGAAGGCCGCGGCCAGCGCTGCGACTGCCGCCGCAAGCGTGTAGGCGGAGACCAGAAGCCCGAACTGCTGCGGCGAGATGAGCATGACGCGCATCAATTGCGGGCCGAGCGGCATCATGATCATGAAGTCCATGATGTGCGTGAACTGGATAGCGGCAAGGACCAGGACCAGTGAACGCTCGTTGATCGGGACGTCCTGTTTCATGCCGATGACCTCGCCGCAGGGTCGAGTCCGAACGGGGATTGGTCGAGAATGCTCAGCCTGACGGTCATGGAATGATCAAGTGGGTGTCGAGGAGATGGCCCGGCGCCCGCCACGCCGGATCGTGGCGAGCCAGAGGATCGCGATGGCCGTGACCGCAAGCAGCGGCAGTGCCGTGAGATTCAGCGTATTCCAGCCGAATCCGTACAGGATCGCGCCCGATGTCAGCGAGGTTGTGCCCATGGCCAGGTAGATCAGCAAGTCGTTCATGCCCTGCGTCTTGGCTTTTTCGGCCGGAGTGCAGGCCTCGGTCAGCAGCGTCGTGCCGCCGACGAACAGAAAACACCAGCCCACGCCGATGAGGACCATCGACAACCAGAATGCCGTCACCGTGGTGCTGGAGATCGCGATGGCGATGGCAGTCGCATTGAGCAGGAGGCCGGCGAACATGACCGGCAGGGTGCCCAGGCGCGCAATCAGCCAGCCGGTGCCGAAGGCCGGCGCGAACATGGCGATGATGTGCCATTCGATCACCAGCATTGCGGCGCCATAGGGGTGGGAGCACATCTTCATCGCCAGCGGCGTGGCAGCCATCAGCAGATTCATCACGCCATACGCCGTGATGCCGCCCAGCGCGGCGACAATGAACACCGGCTGGCGCATGATCGCGGACAGCGCTCGCGTGCTGCCATGTTGTTCCTCGTGAGAAGGCTGCGGCAGCTTCAGGCGCAGCAGGATCAGCATGGCGACGGCTGCCAGCACGATGAGCGACAGAAAAGTGCCGGCGAAAAGCGATTCCAGCAGCTCCTTGGTGAGCTTGCTGCTTTCCGGGCCGAAGACGCCGCCGATGATGCCGCCGGCAAGCACCAGTGATATGGCCTTGCTGCGGGCATTCGCCGGCAGGCTGTCCGCTGCGGCAAACCGGTAGAAGCCGCCCGTACCCGTGTAAATGCCCGAGACCAGCGCCGCCAGGCAAAGCATCCAGAAGTTATGCGCCAGCATGGCCACGCCCGCCAGCGCGCCGCCGATCATGCCGAACAGGCAGCCGATCATGAATCCGGCGCGGCGGCCGCGCCGTTTCATGAACAGCGAGATCGGCAATGTGGTGAGGCCGCCGCCGATGATGTAGGCGGTGGCCGGAATCGTGACCAGCATCTTGTTCGTGGCCAGCGTATCCGCAGCCAGCGTGCCGATGGAAATCATGGTTGCGTTGTTCATGACCAGCAAGGCCTGGCATGCCGCGAGCGCGACGACGTTCTTGCGGGTGTTCGTCATCTGAAAGCGCTTACCGCGAAGGGCGCAGAGGGAAAACCTGATAAAAAGGATGCGAAAAATTCAATTCAGTAGTATTCGTAGCTCTTCTTCGGCACTTCGGCAGCTTCGAGGCGCTCGCGCTCCTTGAAATCCTGGGGACGATCCCACCAGGTGGCTCGGGCTGCCCTCTGCTTGTCGACCATCTCGGGATGCTTCTTCAGGAATTCGCGGATGAACTGCGTCGTTTCGGATTCATAGTTCTTCATGATAATTTTCTCTTTTGACTGATGATGCTTCCGATCTGGTGACCCTTTAAACTATCGCTCTCGCTATCTTGGAATTCTACGGACCTGCCCCCACCTCACTTCCGAGCCAGGCTCGTTTCCCACTACCGATCAGGAGTTTCGCGAGTGTCCTCGAATCCACTGCCGCCGCTTGCCCGGCGCACGCCGGTCGTCACCGAAGTCCACGGCCAACGCCGCGTCGACGACTATCATTGGTTGCGCGACAAGGGCAGCCGCCCCGTGAATGCGTATCTCAGGGCGGAGAACGCCTATACGGCGGCAATGATGAAGCCATCGCAGCGCCTGCAGGATACGCTGTATCGGGAAATGCTGGCGCGCATCAAGGAAACCGACGTCGAAGTGCCTTATCGCGACGGCGACTACTTTTACTATTCGCGCACACGCAAGGGCAAGCAGTATCGCATCTTCTGCCGCCGCCGCGGCAGCGTGGATGCATCCGAACAAATCGTCCTCGACGCCAATCAGGCGGCGAAGGGGCACAAGTTCTTCTCCCTGGGTGTGTTCGACGTCAGCCCGGACGGCAATCTGCTGGCGTTCTCGTCGGATACCAGCGGATTCCGCCAGTACACGCTGCAGTTCAAGGATCTGCGGGACGGCCTCGTTTTAGGCGACCGGATCGAGAAAGTGCGCTCGATCGCCTGGGCATCCGACAACCGCAGCCTGTTCTACGTCAGGGAAGACGACGCCAAGCGTGCGCATCGCGTATATCGTCACTTGCTCGGCAGTCGCGACGATCAATTGATCTACGAGGAGACCGACGCGCGTTTTTCCGTCTCGGTTTCGCGCAGCAGGAGCAACGAATATCTGTTCCTGACTTCCCATAGCGCCACGACGTCCGAAGTTCGCAGCCTGCGGGCGGACGAGCCGCAGGCGACGCCGGCCCTGGTTCTCGCGCGCAAGCCGGAACACGAGTACTACGTCGACCATGGCCACGGTTTGTTCTACATCGTGACCAACGACAAGGGGCGCAATTTTCGCCTGGTGACTGCACCGATAGAAGACCCGTCGCCGCCGCGCTGGACGGAAGTCATCGCGCACCGTAACGACGTGATGCTGGATGGCGTGGAAGTCTTTGCGCGCCATCTGGTTGCGCACGAACGCGCCGGGGGTTTTCCGCGTCTGCATGTGATCCGCCTGGCGGACCGGAGCGAGCACTTGATCGACATGCCCGAACCCGTGTACTCGGTCGGCGGCGGCGCGAACATGGAGTTCGATACGGATGTGTTCCGATTCCACTACGGCTCTTACATCACGCCCGATTCCGAATACGACTACCACCTGGACAGCCGTGAAAGAACGTTGCTGAAACAGCGTGAGGTGAAACGCTACGATCCTTCGAAATACCGTTCGGAATTGCACTACGCCGTGGCCCGCGACGGCACCCGCATTCCGATATCGCTGGTCTACCGGATCGACCGCCGGCGCAAGGCTGCGCAGCCGCTGCTGCTGTACGGATACGGCGCCTATGGCCATTCGCTCGATGTCGATTTCAGCTCCACGCGGCTTTCCCTGCTGGATCGAGGCGTGATCTTCGCGTGCGCGCATGTGCGCGGCGGCGGGGAAATGGGCAAGCACTGGCATGACCAGGGCCGCATGCTGCACAAGAACAACACCTTTACCGATTTCATCGCCTGCGCAGAACACCTGATCCGCGAGCATTACACCGAGCCGTCCAGACTCGTAATCGAAGGCGGCAGCGCCGGCGGATTGCTGATGGGCGCGGTGACGAACCTGCGGCCCGAGTTGTTCCGCGCGGTCGTCGCGGAGGTGCCGTTCGTGGATGTGATCAACACCATGCTCGATGCGACCCTGCCGCTGACCACCGGGGAATACGAGGAATGGGGCAATCCGAACGACAAGGCGTATTACGACTACAAGTCTTCGTATTCGCCCTATGACAATCTGGTGAAAAAAAATTATCCGGCCATGCTGGTGGAGACCTCACTGAACGACAGCCAGGTCATGTACTGGGAGCCGGCGAAATACGTGGCGAAGTTGCGCCGCCTTAAGACCGACGGCAATCCGCTGCTGCTGCGCACCAACATGGAGGCCGGTCACGGCGGGGCGTCGGGGCGCTATGATTACCTGAAGGAAATCGCCTTCACCTATGCTTTCATCCTCGGCACGCTGGGCCTCACCCGGTAGTCCGTGGCCGGACGGTTGACAGCGGCGGGGGGGCCGCCGCATAGTAATCCGATGCTGCACCGAGGGGACGGATCAAACCAACTCAAAAGGGGAGGGAACACCATGAACCGAAATCTGCTGATTCTGTCGTTGGCGGTAACCGGGCTGTTTGCCGGTGCCGCCTTTGCCGATACCACCGACGTCAAGACGCAGTCCCGGGTGCTCGTGAAGAAGATGGGTGCCCACTGCGTGGACGACGCCAACTGTTTCAACCGCTATCACCCGGCCATCAAGCCGGTGATGACCGCCAAAACCGGCCAGTTGATCACGTTCGAGACCCGCGACGCGCTCGATTCCGATCTCAACGTCAATTCGCTGCCCAAGGACGTCGGCGCGGTCGACCTGAACCTGGTGCATCCGCTGACCGGACCCGTGAGCATCGAGGGAGCGAAGCGCGGTGACGTACTGGCGATCACCCTGATCGGCATCGAGCCGGACGAATACGGCTACACGACCGTGGTGCCGGGCTTTGGCTTCCTGCGCGATCGCTTCACCGAAGCATTCATAGCCAACTGGAAACTGAATAACCTCGAAGCGGTGTCGGATCAGCTTCCCGGGGTGCGCATTCCGTTCAATGGCTTCATGGGGACCGTGGGCGTGCTGCCCGGCTTACCCGAAGTGGACGCCTGGGAGGCGCGCGAGACGCAACTGGGCAAAGCCGGGGGCGTCGCGCTGCCACCGCAGCCTACCGGTGCGCTGCCGGCGGCCGTTTGCGGCGCCAACGGCAGCCACAAGGATAAATGTCTGCGCACCATTCCGCCGCGCGAGAACGGCGGCAACATGGACATCAAGCAGATGGTGGTCGGCACTACGCTGCTGTTGCCATGCTATGTGGACGGCTGCGGCCTGTTCGTCGGTGACGTGCACTATGCCCAGGGTGACGGCGAGGTGGCTGGCACGGCGATCGAGATGGGCGCCACAGTCACGGTCCGTACCGAAATCCGCAAGGGCATGGCATCGTTGATGAAGTCGGGCCCGCACTTCGAGGGTGGCTCGCAACTGAAAAAACTGGAACCGGACCGCTTCCATGCGACCGTTGGCTACCCGCTCAAGAAAGCGGGAGAGATACCACCGCAGCACAAGTACCTCAATGGCGACAAGATCGGACCGCTGATCAACCTGTCGGAGGACCTCACCGTCGCCGCGCGTGGCTCGCTCAACGAGATGATCGACTGGCTGACCAGGACCTACGGCTGGAGCCCGGTGCAGGCGTACGTCTATGCCAGTGTGGCCTGCGACCTGCGCATCGGCAATGTCGTGGACGTGCCCAACTACGCCGTCTCGACGATCTGCCCGCTGGAGCATATCCGCAAGTAGGCATGAATCGCCGACAAGTACTCTCGCTTGCAGCCGCGTCCGCGGGCTGGGTGCTTCTTACCGGTCACGCGCCTTACCGGCAGTGGATGGTTTACCGGGAGACACACCTGGTCATCCTCACCAGCCGCGACGATCTCGGCGCCGACGATCTGGGTGAGAAGTTCGCAGCCATCGTGCGCGGGGCGCTGCCCGACAGCAAGGCGGTGGTTGGCCGAGGCCCGCGGGTGCAGCGCATCGCCAGCCTGATCTCCACCCGGCAGGCGGAGGTCGGTGTCGTGTCGCGCCCCAATGCGCTGGCCATGTATCACGGGGAAGGGCCGTTCCAGGAATATGGCGCGATCCCGTTGCGCGTGCTGGTCCAGAATGAAACGTATCGACTGGTCTGCCGCGACGATTTCCTGCCGCAGCACGGCTATCTTCTCGCCGAAGCGCTGATGGAACACGCGGTGACGGAACGCGCATCAAAGGAAACCGGGTCCGACCTGGGTTTGTCCGTACCCGGGCGCAATGCAGCGGACAACGGCGAAATTCCGCCGCACGTGGGCGCGCTTGCCTTCGCCGAGGGGCGGCCTCTGGACGCGCGCGACGCGCGCTAGGGTAGTGCTTCATCCTGTTTGGAACTTATGCGTCTCTGTAGCCGAAAAACTCCTTCCCTCGCTTGCGGGGGGAAGGCGGGGATGGGGGCATATTTAGCGCGCACGTGCGGGATTCGCCCCCACCCTACCCTGCTGCGCTTCAAGTGTGCCCTTGTCCCCCGCACGCGAGGGAGGGAAAGTTCCGGTAATTCAGAAGCACTACACTAGCATCGCGCCGCCGCTCCCGCGACAGCAGCGGGGGACCGGACTCCGCGAATAGATGATCCGCCTTCTCGCTGCGTGCCTGGTGGCAAGCCTGTCGCTGAATGCGGGGGCCCACGATCTGCTCACCGCCGAATCCGTCCAGGTTTACCTCTTGCGAGTGGCAGAGTTGCAGAAGACGCTTGGCCCAGACAATGCGCGCGAAGCGCGTGCGCAGGCCAGCCTGCAACTTGGTCAGACGCTCGACGAGATCCGTGAGTTGTTCAATCGCGATATCGAGGCGCACGGCAAGGTTCAGGGACTCGCCTCCAGCGTACTGATGAGTGAGTTGAC
>JANOGH010000219.1:0-4334 GCA_031414075.1 Betaproteobacteria bacterium
CAGCACCTTTACCGTGCGGCTGCCGGTCGACGTCGGACGGATCCACGAGTTGACGAGTGAGAACGCCGGCGATGGCGGCACCGTGCTCGTGATCGACGACGAGGCCGTCGTGCGCGAGCTGATGCAGCGCTATCTCGGCAAGGAAGGCTTCCACGTGCTGACGGCTGCCAGCGGCGAGGATGGGCTGCGGCTGGCGCGCGAGCAGCGCCCGGACGCGATCACGCTGGACGTCATGATGGCCGGGATGGACGGCTGGACCGTGCTCTCCACGCTGATGGCGGACGCCGAGCTCGCCGACATCCCGGTGATCATGCTGACGATCGTCGACGACAAGCGCACGGGCTACGCGCTCGGCGCCTCGGACTACCTGACCAAGCCGATCGATCGTGCACGGCTCATCGCCGTGCTTACGAAGTATCGGCGCGATTTGCCGGTGCTGGTGGTGGACGACGACGCGGGCATCCGGCAACTGCTGCGGCGAATCCTCGAGGAGGAAGGGTACACGGTGGTCGAGGCGGAGAATGGTCGCGCGGCGCTGGAACGCATGGGCGCGCGCGCGCCGGGTGCGATCCTGCTCGACCTCATGATGCCGGAGATGGATGGGTTCGAGTTCGTCAATGCGCTGCGCGCGCGCGAGGCATGGCGGCAGATTCCGGTCGTGATCATCACGGCCAAGGACTTGACCGCCGAAGACCATGAGCGCCTGAACGGCTCTGTGGTGCGCATCCTGCAGAAAGGATCGGTCGATCAGGAAGAGCTGCTGGCCGATGTGCGCGCGCTGGTGGCTGCGTCGATTGGTCGTCGCAAGGGAATAACATGACCAGGATGCTGCTGGTTACCGATACTCTCAGGACTCCTTCCTCCGCTTGCGGGGCAAGGGAACACTTGAAGCGCAGCAGAAGGCGGGGATGGGGGGAAGATTCGTTTCGCGTCCCTGTTCTTGCCCCCACCCCCCTCCCTAGCCCTCCCCCGCAAGCGAGGGAGGGAATGTGGTTGTTCGCCCGCAAGCGAGGGAGGGAATGTGGTTGTTCGCCCGCAAGCGAGGGAGGGAACATAACTTCCTTAAACCCGCTTCCCCGCGCCATCGGGCGCAAGGGAGGGAGTCTTGAAGCGTAGCTCGAACGGTTTCCCGCAGTTCGCAAGGGCAAACAGCACATGACAAAAATTCTGCTGGTGGAAGACAACGAAATGAACCGCGACATGCTGTCGCGGCGCTTGCAGAAGAATGGCTACGAAGTCGTCATGGCGGTCGACGGCGAAGAGGGCGTGGCGAAGGCGCAGAGCGAAGCCCCCGCGCTGATCCTGATGGACATGAGCCTGCCCGGTATCGATGGCTGGGAAGCGACGCGGCGGTTAAAGACGGCACCGCAGACGCAGAACATCCCCGTGATCGCCCTGACCGCGCACGCGATGTCGGACGACCGTGACAAGGCCCTGGCGGCGGGGTGCGACGACTTCGACACCAAACCCGTCGAGCTGCCCCGCCTGCTGTCCAAGATGCAGGCGTTGCTTGGGCCGGGTGGCACGTCGTGAGCATGGATCGGGCCGCGCTCGCCTACCTGCGACACGAGCTGCGCACCCCGCTCAACCACATCATCGGCTACAGCGAGATGCTGCTCGAGGACGCCGCAGACGGCGACCCGGCCGCGCTCGAGCCTGGCCTGCGGCGGGTGCACGAGGACGCGCAGCGGCTGCTCGCCATCATCAACGACCTGGTGCGGGCCGACGCGGCGCAGGTCGACCTCGAACGCCTGTCGACTGAGCTGGCTGAGCCGTTGCGTTCCGTGATCACGACTGTGGTGGAACTGAAGCTGCGGGCAACGCAGGCGGGCGCGCAACGCGCGGGACAGGATCTCGATCGGGTGGCCTCCGCTGCAAGCGCGCTGCAATCGGTGGTCGCGAACGGCGTCCCCGCGCCCGGCGCGCAATCCGCGACGCACACGGCGGCGGGCGTTCCTGCACAAGGCGCAGAAGCGCGCTTGGAAGCCGGCGCCATCCTGATCGTCGACGACAACCTGGCGAACCGGGAGATGCTCGGGCGCCGGCTGGAACGCGAGGGCCATCGGGTGCAACTGGCCGCCGGCGGGCGCGAAGCGCTGGAGCACCTGCGCGGGCAGCGCGTGGATCTGGTGCTCCTGGACGTGATGATGCCCGACATGGATGGCTACGAGGTGCTGCAGCAGCTCAAGGCGGAACCGGCCTTGCGGGACATCCCCGTGCTGATGATCTCCGCCGTCGATGAGATCCAGAGCGTGGTGCGTTGCATAGAGCTGGGCGCGGAGGACTACCTGCCCAAGCCGTTCGACCCGGTACTGCTGCGGGCGCGCATCGGCGCCTGCCTCGAAAAGAAGCGCCTGCGCGACCGCGAAGCTGTGCATCTGCAGGAGCTTGCCGAGTGGAACCGCACGCTGGAGGAGCGCGTCGCGGAGCAGGTTGCCCTGGTCGAGCGGCTCGGCCGGCTCAAGCGTTTTTTCTCCCCGCAACTCGCCGAGCTCATCGTGGCCGGCGGGGCGGACGATCCGCTCAAGACCCATCGTCGCGATGTGACCGTCTGCTTCCTCGACCTGCGCGGCTTCACGGCGTTCGCCGAGAGCGCCGAGCCCGAGGAAGTCATGGGGGTGCTGCGGGAGTATCACGCCGCGATGGGCAAATTGATTCTCGAACACGAAGGCACGCTCGAGCGCTTCACCGGCGACGGCAGGATGATCTTCTTCAATGACCCGGTGCCGGTGCCCAACGCCGGCGAGCGCACGCTGCGTATGGCCATCGCCATGCGCGAGCGCGTCGCGGACCTGGTCGGCAAGTGGCGCAAGCTCGGCTACGAGCTCGATCTGGGCATCGGCATCGCACAGGGCTATGCGACGATCGGGGCGATCGGCTACGAAGGGCGGTGGGACTATGGCGCGATCGGCTCGGTCACCAACCTCGCCGCCCGCCTGTGCGGTGAGGCAAAGCCCGGCCAGATCCTGATTTCCAAACGCGTCCTGGCGACGACGGAGGGGCTGGTGGACGTCGAACCCGCCGGTGAGCTCTCGCTGAAGGGCTTCCAGAAACCGGTCCCGGCATTCAGCGTTATCGGGCTCAAGGCCTAGCCGCGCCTGACGCGACGGCTCAGCAGCCGATCCAGCGGCCCGTTACGCCTGGGACAGGGAGTGGGGTCAGGCCTGCATGGCATTACCTTAGGACAATTTTATTCCCTCCCTCGTTTGCGGGGGAGGGTTAGGGCGGGGGTGAATCCTGCAAAGGCGCGGCAAGCATGCCCCCATCCCCGCCTTCCCCCGCAAGCGGAGGAAGGAGCTTATGAAAGGACAATTGGCTTGAAGTGGCGCTATCAGGCCAGGCCTGCATAAATGGATAACGAATACGGAACTCGGCAGGTGCCCCATTCCCGCGTTAACCGTAACCCTCGATCAGGTACCCGGGAAAATGCGAGCTGCAGGCCATGACATGGGTGATGGCCTCCCGATCATATTCGTCGCCGGAATGGTAAGTATCGAAGAACGCATTGAGCCTGCCGATGCGCCCAGACATCGCGTTTACTGCCTGCAGGCCGATCGACACGCCGTAATTGGTAAAGGCAAACTTGACGTGGCGGTGCCCGGGCTCGCGGCAGAAATAGCCCTCATCCATCCACATCAAAGGCCGAAGGGATAGGTATCCGGAAGTCCCTCCAGTTCCCCGGTCTTGAACGGCGTCACGGCCTCGGTCTTGTCGAACCAGATGTATTCGTCGAACTGGCGCGGGAGCACGGCCTGAAAATAATGGCTTTGCAACTCCGTCTCGGGGCGGTAAATCACGCCGATGGCGCGCTCGAGCCGGGGCTTCGACAGGGCGCCGATGAGACCAGCTGTCTTGGGTTTGCGTAACGGCAGGAGGAAGCGCGCGCCACCGGCGTCGTGGCACAAGCGCTCGTAGCTCTGAGGCAACGCCGGGCGCACCGTCTTGATTTCCATCGGGCCATCCCAGTCGGAGGCCGCCGCGACCGTTCCGCTGTTGGTCCCGAACCCGATGGAATACGCCGCGCTGCCGAATTCTTCGCGGCACAAGTGGCCGATGTTGTATTCCCCGCGCGCAGACATCTCCGTGGCCGCCGAGTCACCCACATGCGAATTGTGCGCCCAGACGATCGCCTTGCTGTCCGGGCCATGAAAATGCAGCAGGTTCTGCAACGTGCCGAACATGTGGCTGTCGCGCAGATTCCAAGAGGCGCGAGAGCCGTAGTACATGATCCGGTAATACTGTTCGGCACTTGCGACCAACTACGCGTTCTGCACGGCGTCGAGAAAACGCTCGCCATCGTGCTCGGCATAGGCCCGGTGCTTTTGCAACAGTTC
>JANOGH010000220.1:0-4809 GCA_031414075.1 Betaproteobacteria bacterium
ACGCGATAGCGTGGCCTGGATTACGTTTAACCGGCCCGAGGCGTTCAACGCTATTAACAGCCAGGCGACCAACGAGTTCTACGACATCGTAAATCGTTGCAGTGTCGATCGTTCCATACGCGCGGTTGTATTGACGGGAACGGGTGACCGGGCGTTTTGTGCCGGGGGCGACGTCGCCGAGTTCGCCCGGAGCGGCGACAACGTGGAAATGCTGGTTCGTGAAATGACCGGGGTCCTGCATACCGGCATTTCCCGGCTCGCATGGCTGCGGGCACCGGTTATTGCGGCGATCAACGGCGTGGCGGCAGGGGCCGGATTGAGTTTCGCTGCGTGCTGCGATCTGGCGATCGCTTCGGACACCGCAACTTTCACCAGCGCCTATACACGCATTGGGCTGACGCCGGACGGCAGTTCCACCTTCTTCCTGACCCGGTTAATCGGTCGCCGGCGCGTCATGGAGTTGTACATGACCAACCGGGTTCTGACCGCGCAGGAGGCGCTCGACTGGGGACTGGTGAATCGGGTTGTGCCTGCGGCCGATCTGATGTCGGAAGTGACCAAGCTCGCGACGCAGCTCGCCAAGGGGCCAACGCAGGCCTACGGTGGTGTCAAGAAACTGGTGATGATGTCGCCCAACGACACGCTCGAATCGCAGATGGAACGGGAAACCCGGGTCATTGCGGAAATGAGCAGAACCCGGGACGCGCGCGAAGGCATCAGGGCGTTCGTTGAGAAGCGCAAACCCAACTTTGTCGGCGAGTAACCGCTAGCGAACTGGAGTAACACGAAACCATGCCGATATCAGCCAAGCCCTACGCGGAGAAAAAATTTGCCGAAGTCAATGGCAAGCGTATGGCGTATATCGATGTCGGCGAGGGAGACGCCATCGTCTTCCAGCATGGCAATCCGACATCGTCCTATTTGTGGCGAAACATCATGCCGCATTGCGAGGGGTTGGGCCGGTTGATCGCCTGCGATCTGATCGGTATGGGGGATTCCGACAAGCTTGCTGATTCCGGACGGGATCGCTACAGCTACGCCGAGCAGCGTGACTTTCTCTATGCACTCTGGGACCAGCTCGATCTTGGTGACAAGGTGGTGTTCGTCATCCACGACTGGGGATCGGCGCTTGGATTTGAATGGGCAAACCGCAATCGAGACCGTGTGCAAGGCATTGCGTATATGGAAGGCATCGTAACGCCGGTGACCTGGGCCGACTGGCCGGAGAATGCGCGACGCGTGTTTCAGGGGTTTCGTTCAGAAGCGGGTGAGGAAATGATCCTGACCAGGAATATTTTCATCGAAGGTGTGCTTCCGAACGCGATCATGCGAAAGCTGACTGAAGAAGAAACGGCAGTGTACCGGAAGCCGTTTGCAAAGCCCGGTGAAGACCGTCGGCCGACTTTGTCGTGGCCACGCCAGATCCCGATCGAGGGACAACCTGCGGATGTCGTCAAAGTGGTCGAGGCGTATTCACGATGGCTGGCACAAAGCGACGTGCCCAAGTTGTTTGTGAATGCCGATCCGGGTTCGATACTTGTCGGCCGTCAGCGGGAAGTGTGCCGCGCGTGGCCCAATCAGACCGAAGTCACCGTGAAAGGCACGCATTTCATCCAAGAGGACAGTCCCGATGAAATCGGCACCGCGGTCGCTGAATTCATTCGCCGCATTCGCAACTGACATCGTTCAGTTCAGGGTGTGGCAAAGCGCGACGAATGATGATTGACGATCATCCAGCGGTCGCCTTCCCTGCGGTAGGTAAAGGTGAAGCGCATGGGGATAACGACTTCCTGACCATCGACCGGGTTGCGCGAAGTGTAATAGCCCGAGTTGGTGGCCATGTCGCCGTAGAGGCGCACGTGATACTCGCCCAGGAACATGCGCAGGTTCGGCCGCTTTGCCGAGGATTCCATGAAGTATTCGAGTATTTCCTCCCGCGTCGTGCGAATGGTCTTGGAGACCGTTCCCCACAGGATGGCGTCAGGCGCATACAGCGCGGAAATGCGCGCCGCGTCGCGGGTATTGAATGTGGCGATCCATCCGGCGGTGGTGGCGGCGACTTGTGCGGTGGGGGAGGCATCCGCCGACTCGTCCGCATCTGCGCCGTGCGCGAGCAGCAACACCAGCATGCCGAACAGTGCCCTTAACATTCGTTGCATTTGAATTTCCTCTCGCAGTAAAGATTCAGGTCCTTTCACGTTGTTTCACTCATACCCTTTCGGGGCGACGAAGGGCTGGAACTCGCGCTCGAGGAATTGTGCCGCTGCAATGGTGGCGAGATCGCCGTATTGCGGTCCGACGATCTGTACACCGACCGGAAGTCCTTCTTTGGTAAATCCCGCGGGGGCGATGGTCGAAGGCAGGAAGGCCATGCCCGGGAAACCGGCCCAGAACATCTGCGTCGTGGAGGGTTGCGGCTTGCCGTTGACCATCACCATACGCTCCCAGCGCTCGCCCTTCTGATTGTGCGGGAACGCGGCGGTTGCTGCGGTAGGGCAGAGCAAAAGATCCCATTCGCGGAAGAACTCGGCCCATGCGTGGCGAATCTGCTCACGCTTCTCGTTCCATGCATGCCACTCGCGCACCGGCATGGTATTGGCATGCATCATCCAGGCGGCGTAGCTGTCTTCTCCCGGTTTGATATTCCCGACGAGTTCGCGCTGGCGCGCGAACTGTTCGTCGGTCAGCGAGGACGACGTTGCGCCGCGCAGCAGGTGAATGAAGGTGCGGTGGGCGTCGTGCAGGTCGAAATCCGGCCGCGCGGTCTCGCTGAGCTTCGCGTCGTGTTTCGCGAACGTCTTTGCCGCGGCAAGCACCGCCGCTTGCACCGCGTCGTCGACCTCGGCGGTTGCGGCGGAAGTCAGCACGGCGATTTTCAGTTTCTTCACCTCGGACTTCGGTCTGGCGAGCGCGATCTTGATGCCGCGCGCTTCCATCTCGTCCGGCTGTGAAATCAGCTTCAGCGCAATCGCCAGGTCGTCCGCGCTGCGCGCCATCGGGCCGATCACCGCCATGTCCTTGACGCCCAGGTTCGGCGGCAGGTTGTGTCCCGTGCTCGGGCAGAGCTTGAAGGTCGGTTTGTGGCCGAACACGCCGCAGTAATGCGCGGGATTGCGGATCGACGCGCCGATGTCGCTGCCTAGCTCGAGTCCGGTCAGTCCGGCGGCGAGCGCGGCCGCCGCCCCTCCGGACGAGCCGCCCGGCCCGCGGGTCACATCCCAGGGATTGTTCGTTGTGCCGTAGACCGGATTGAACGTCTGCCAGTCCGCCAGCAGCGCCGGAACGTTGGTCTTGCCGAATACGACGGCACCGGCATCCATCAGTCGCTGCACCGCGAGCGCGTGATGCTTGGCGATATTGCCTTTCATGTCGACGCGGCCCCACGTGGTCGGATGGCCTTCCAGGTCGAAAGACTCTTTCACGGTCATCGGCACGCCGTGCAGTGGGCCCATCCAATTGCCTTTGGCGGCGGCGCGGTCCGCCTTGCGCGCCTGCTCGCGTGCGCGCTTCTCATCCAGCACGACAATCGCGTTGAGCTTCGGATTCAGGCGGGCTATCCGTTCGAGGTAGAAATCGAGCAGTTCGACGCTGCCGATCTTTCTGCGGCGGATAAGCGAAGCGAGCTTTCTTGCGGAGAGAAAGGGATTCATGAAATTCGCGTGAGGGGTGAGGAGTCAGGGGTGAGGGGTGAAGGTCCAAGGTTCCAGATCGAAGCATACCTGACGCTCCGCCTGAGGCCCAAAACGAAAAGCGCACCAGGCCCGAAGTCCATTAGAATCTCGCGCCAGCGGCCTGCACAGAATAAATACATATCGCGCCTCGCCTCTTGCGTCGTTCCCTCGACATGAAGAATTTGCCCTTATCCTCTTATCGGGTCGGCCTGATCGGTGCCGGCATCCAGGCCTCGCGCACGCCGTCCATGCACGAGCACGAGGCTGCGGAACAAGGGTTGCGCTGCGAATACCGGCTCATCGATCTGGAAAAACTCCAGGTCGGCGCCGAAGCATTGCCGGACCTGCTGAAGGAAGCCGAAAGCAAAGGATTCGCCGGACTTAACATCACGTATCCCTGCAAGCAATCCGTGCTCGGGCTGTTGCATGAGCTGTCCGACGATGCGCGTGCCATGGGCGCGGTCAACACTGTGGTGCTGGCGGGCGGACGGCGTGTTGGTCACAACACCGACTGGTGGGGCTTCGCCGAAAGTTTTCGCCGTGGGCTGCCCGATGTGAATATGAACAGCGTGGCCCAGCTCGGTGCCGGCGGGGCGGGCGCGGCGGTCGCACATGCCGCGCTGACTCTCGGTGTCCGCAAGCTTGCGATCTTCGATCTGGATACGACGCGCGCTCGGAATCTGGCCGCCGATCTTTGCGCGCGTTTCGGTGCCGGTCGCGCGGTGGCGGAGCCCGATCTTGTGGCCGCGATGACGGCAACGGACGGACTGATCCACGCCACGCCGACGGGAATGCTGACATTTCCCGGGCTGCCGCTTGCGGCGGCATTGCTGCGGCCCGCACTGTGGGTCGCCGAGATTGTGTATTTCCCGCTGGAGACCGAACTGCTGCGCGAGGCACGCCGGCTCGGTTGCCGCACCATGAACGGCAGCGGCATGGCGGTATTCCAGGCGGTCGAGGCTTTCCGCCTGTTTACCGGCATTGCGCCGGACGCGGAGCGGATGCATCGTCATTTCGCATCCATGGGCGGATAAAGCTAGAAACGCATTCACCGCAGAGGACGCGGAGGACGCAGAGGAAAGGCACACCGTCGGCTGGGTTCACGTATTCAGGCAGCCACTCGTTCGATGTGGTGGCG
>JANOGH010000221.1:0-1996 GCA_031414075.1 Betaproteobacteria bacterium
TGATGCTGCCTCCGGGTGCAACCGCGGACGATGTCGGCCGTTTGCGGGCGCTGTACGGACTCGACGCCCCGATCACGAAGCAGTTCGTCGTCTGGATGGGCGAAGTGTTGCGCGGCCACTTCGGGACATCCATCAGTCTGCGCGACGGCGTGGGATCGCTGGTCTTGAGCCGGCTTCCCGCAACGCTCGAACTGGTAATCGTCGCGGTTGCGGCGGCTTGCTTACTTGCCGCAGTTGCCGCAGTGGGTGCCGTTTTTTTTCGCGGGCGCTGGCCGGAACTGGTTGTGGATGGCGTCACCGGTCTGGTGCTCGCGATTCCGGATTTTCTGTGGGGGCTGCTGTTCATCCTGGGCCTCGGGGTACTGCTGCCATGGTTGCCGATTTCGGGACGCATCGACCCGACCCTGGATTTTGACCCGGCGACCGGGTTCTATCTCGTCGAAGCGCTGGTGCGCCTGCAATGGACTACGTTCGTGGATCTGCTGCGGCACATGGTCCTGCCGGCGCTGGCGCTGGCGCTGCCGCTCGCCGCCGCGCTGACGCGCGTGCTCAAAGGTTCACTCATCGATGCGATGAACCAGGACTACGTGACGCTGGTGCGCGTGAAAGGCTATTCGAAGGCGCGCACCTTATGGCGGGTGGCCCTGCGCAATGCGCTCATCCCGACGGTGACACTCACCGGCGTACAGTTTTCCTTCCTGATCGGTGGCACCGTGCTGATCGAGTACCTCTTTTCCTATCCCGGCATCGGCAACCTCGCCATTGCCGCCGTCAACCAGCGCGATCTGCCGCTGATCCAGGGACTGGTGCTGACCTTTGCCGTGCTGTTCATTCTGACCAACCTCGTCGTGGACATGGCTTATTCGGTCCTCAATCCGAAGGTGCGCCAGGCATGAACGCTGTTGTGTCGTCGCTGCGCAATCCGCGGGTCGCGTTCGGCGCGCTGGTCCTGCTGGCGCTGGTCGTCGCGGCCGCCGGCGCGCCGTGGTTGTCTGCGCAGGATCCGCTCGAGCAGGACTTGCTCAATTCTTTTCAGAGCCCCGGTGTCGCAGGCGGCGATCACGCCCATCCGCTCGGCACCGACAGCCTCGGCCGCGACATTCTTGCGCGGCTGATCCATGGCGCGCGTCCCGCGCTGATCGTTGCCTTCGTCGCAGCCCTCTTTGCCGGCCTGCTCGGTACGGCACTCGGACTGGTCGCGGGCTATTTCGGCGGCAGGCTCGATGCGGCGATCTCGCGCCTGGTGGATATCTGGATGAGCTTTCCGTCGGTGCTGCTGTGCATCGTGCTCGCCGCCGTACTTGGGGCCGGCCTGCATACCGTCGTGATTGCGATCATCGTCATCGACTGGACGCGATTTTGCCGTGTGGTGCGCGCCGAAACGATGGTGCAGAAAAGCCACGACTACGTTGCTTCGGCGGTGACGATAGGTCTCGGACCCGGGCGCATCCTGGCGAGCGAGATCCTGCCCAATGTCGCGCCTTTGCTGCTGACGTTGTTCACGCTGGAAATGGGCATCGCCATCGTGGTCGAGGCGATTCTCTCCTTCGTGGGACTGTCGGTCTCATCCGGGGTGCCGACCTGGGGCGGCCTCATCCAGGAAGGCCGGCTGTACGTGAACCAGGCCTGGTGGCTGATGGCGGCGCCGAGGGCCTGCATCATCGTCGCGGTACTCGGACTCAATGCGCTAGGCGACGGATTGCGCGATGTGATCGATCCGGTGAAATCCAGATGAGCGCGCTGCTTGACATCCGCGATCTCGACCTGTGCCTCGAAGCGCAGCCGCCGCAGCGACTGCTCAGACGAGTGTCGTTGCAGGTCGCGCCCGGACAGATCGTCGGACTGGTCGGCGAATCCGGCGCGGGAAAAACCATGCTCAGCCGCGTCGTGCTCGGCATCGCGCCGGCAGCCGCCCGCGTAACCCACGGCACCGTCGTTTTCGACGAGCGTGATATCACGCATCTTTCGGAAACGCAGCGCCGGCACCTGCTCGGAC
>JANOGH010000222.1:0-4740 GCA_031414075.1 Betaproteobacteria bacterium
TGTGGACGATGAAAGGTCCGGTTGGACCGCTTAACCCAAAGCTCGTTGCACGAGCAGTCGCTTTAATGGAGAAAATCGGTCAGTCAGGCGCAAGCCCGCGTTGCGCAACCGTTTCATTCCGGGCAGGCGGCTGTCGAAAAGCGCCTGCAACCCGTCAGTGACCACTTCCATTGCAAGCAGGTCTTCGCGCCGGCTGCGCTCGAACCGGCGCAACAATGAAACTGCCCCGCTGTCGCTTTCCATGCCGCGTTCGGCCAGCACGGCCGCCAGTGCCTGCGCGTCGCCAAATCCAAGGTTCAGCCCTTGTCCGGCAAGCGGATGCACATTATGAGCAGTGTCCCCGATCAGGGCAAGACGAGGCCCGATAAGCCGTCCGGCGCGCATGCGTCGCAGCGGGAACCCGACTGCCGCGCTGATTGGCTGCAACTGGCCCAGCGTGCCGGAGCTGGCCTGTTCCACCATTTGCGCCAGTTCTTCCGCTGCGGCGGCCAACAGAACCTGTGCATGAGCCTCGGGCGCAGACCAGACCATGGAAATGTGATGGCCCGGCAAGGGCAGCAGAGCCAGCACGCCCTGGGGGGAAAACCACTGATACGCCGCACCACGATGCGCACGCTCGGCCCGGAAATTTGCAACCACTCCGGTCTGCTGGTATGGGTGCACTTGCGTCGTGATGCCGGCCGCGGTGCGCAATGCGGACTCGGTGCCATCTGCGGCGACCACGAGGCGAGCCTCGATCTGCCTGCCGTCGGACAATGCAAGCGTCGCCAGCGCTTCGTTCCAGCGCGCACCCGCACACTCGATTCCCGTCAGCAGCGTGAGATTGGCTTGCGTGGCCAGCGCCGAGCGCAGGGCTTGCTGGAGGTTGGCTTCCTCGACAATCGAGGCCAATTCGGGAACACCGCTGCGGTAGGCGCTGAATTCGATTTTGGACGTATCGTCGCCGAACACGCGCATTTCGCGCACCGGCGCGACACGTTCCAGTGACAACCGTTGCCAGATGTCACAGCGCTCGAGGAAGCGACGGCTGTGGCGGCTCAACGCATAGACCCGCTGGTCGAAACCACTGGACGGCAATGCGCGCGCCATCCTGGGCTCGACCAGCGCCACCCTGAGCCCGGTCGGCGCCAATGCGCGCGCGAAACTGGCGCCCACCGGTCCAGCTCCGACTACTGCGACATCGACATTCATAGGCCAAGTCTACAGGGTGCGGATCAAGGACGAGGGCCGCCGCGCCTGTCTTGACAAGGCGGGGGGTCGTCAGTACTCTTCCGCACCCTGTTGCAGGGGTGCGGAAAGTCTCGCAAGAAACGAACACTCAAGCTTCCGGTGATATAGCTCAGTTGGTTAGAGCACAGCACTCATAATGCTGGGGTCGGTGGTTCAAGTCCACCTATCACCACCACGCAGACGCGGGCACAAGAGAAGAGGGATTTGCAGCAATGCAAACCCTCTTTTTTGTCGGCGCGATACAATGCGTGCAACCACTATCCGGCATTCGGCCGGCCCGGCGGCGTCAAGCCGCCCGCGCATTCCGGAGTGATGTCCATGAGAAAAATTCAGCTCGCCTGCTTCGCCGCCATTGTGATCCTGGCCGGTGCAACGCAGGCCTTTGCCGAACGCACTTTCCCGCAACAGGCGAAGCGCGGCGATCTGCAAGCGTACCAATACCCGTCGCTGGAAATCGGCGGCAAAGTTTACAAGCTGTCTCCGGGCAGCCGCATCTTCAACCATGCCAATCTGATCATCATGCCGGCTTCGCTGCAGGCAAAGACAGCGCCGGTCATGTACCAGCTCGACATAAACGGCCAAGTTTCCAGAGTATGGCTGCTGACCCGCGAAGAAGCCGCCAGGCTTCCCGTGTCCAAATAGTCGCGCTGCATGAAAAAGCTCTACATCCGCACCTACGGCTGCCAGATGAACGAGTACGACTCGGACAAGATGGCGGATGTGCTGAATGCGTCCGAAGCATTCGAAAAGACCGACGATCCGGCCGAGGCCGATGTCATCTTGTTCAATACCTGCTCGGTGCGGGAAAACGCACAGGAGCGCGTGTTTCACGCTCTTGGACGCTTGCGTGCGCTGAAGCGGACGCGTCCGGAGCTCATCATCGGCGTCGGCGGCTGCGTGGCCAGCCAGGAAGGCGCGGTCATCGTCGAGCGCGCGCCCTTCGTCGATGTGGTGTTCGGTCCACAGACCCTGCACCGCCTGCCGCAGTTGATCGAAGCACGCCGGCGCAGCGGCCGGCCGCAGATTGATATCTCCTTTCCCGAAATCGAGAAGTTCGACGCCCTGCCTGCGGCGAAAGTCGAAGCCTGCACCGCGTTCGTCTCGATCATGGAAGGGTGCAGCAAGTATTGCAGTTTTTGCGTCGTGCCCTACACCAGAGGCGAGGAAGTTTCCCGGCCGTTCGATGATGTGCTCACCGAAATCGCCGGTCTCGCGGACCAGGGCGTAAAGGAAGTCACGCTGCTGGGTCAGAACGTGAACGCCTATCGTGGCACGATGAGCGACGGCGAGACGGCGGATTTTGCGCTGCTCCTCGAGTATCTCGCGGAGATGCCCGGCATCGAGCGGCTGCGGTATACGACATCGCATCCGCGGGAGTTCACCCAGCGCCTGATCGACTCGTACCGGCGCCTGCCGCAACTGGTCGATCATGTCCATCTTCCCGTGCAGTCGGGGTCCGACCGCATCTTGTCCGCGATGAAGCGCGGCTACACCTCGCTGGAATACAAGTCGATCATCCGGCGCCTGCGCGCGGCGCGGCCGGCCGTATCGATCGCCACAGATATCATCGTCGGTTTCCCCGGAGAGACGGAACAGGACTTCGAGCAAACCATGAAGCTGGTCGAGGATGTCGGCTTCGACGACAGCTACAGTTTCATGTACAGCCCGCGCCCTGGCACGCCCGCGGCGGACTTCGCCGAGCAGGTGCCGCCGGCAACCAAGCAGGCGCGTCTGGCGCGATTGCAGGCGGCGCTCGACGCGGGCGCGAAGGCAATAAGCGAGCGCATGGTCGGCGGCGTCGAACGCATCCTGATCGAAGGCGCTTCGCGCAAGAATCCGCGGGAACTGGCCGGCCGCACCAGCAACAACCGGGTCGTGAACTTCCCCGCATCCAGCCGTCTGATCGGCAATCTCATCGACGTGCACATTACTGCCGCGTTGGCGCATACGCTGCGTGGCGAAGTGCGGCTGACAGAACCCGCTTGAACCCCCTGGAACTTTCTTTTACTCCGGTCGACAACCAGCGCCTCGCCAACTTGTGCGGTGCCCTGGACGAAAACCTCATGCAGATCGAGAGTGCGTTCGATGTGTCGATTGCGCGCCGTGGCGAGCATTTCAGCATTTCCGGCCAGCCGGATCAGGCCCGGCTGGCCGCCGACGCCTTGCAGCGCTTCTATCAACTGGCCAGCCACAACGTGAGCCTGGAGGAGATCCAGCTCGGCTTGATTGAAATTTCCGGCGCCGCGGCCCGCGCTTCAGGCGACGACGCGCTGGTGCTGCAAACGCGGCGTCGCGACCTGCATGGCCGTACTCCGCGACAGGTGCAGTACATCCGCCAGATCCGGGAACACGACATTTCCTTCGGCATCGGCCCGGCGGGCACCGGCAAGACTTATCTCGCCGTCGCTTGTGCCGTCGATGCGTTCGAACGCGACGCCGTGAAACGCATCGTGCTTGTGCGTCCGGCCGTCGAAGCCGGCGAGCGGCTCGGGTTTCTGCCGGGGGATCTGGCGCAGAAGGTCGACCCTTACCTGCGGCCACTCTACGACGCGCTCTACGACCTGATGGGGTTCGAGAAAGTCGCCAAACTGTTCGAGCGCGGCGCGATCGAAATTGCGCCGCTGGCGTTCATGCGCGGTCGCACCCTGAACCATTCCTTCGTCATTCTCGACGAAGCGCAGAACACCACGCCCGAACAGATGAAGATGTTTCTTACGCGCATAGGCTTCGGCAGCCGGGCCGTCGTGACCGGCGACGTCACCCAGATCGATCTGGCGAAGAGCCAGAAAAGCGGCCTGGTGGAAGCCGCCGTGATCCTCGCGGAAGTGCGCGGCATCGCCTTCACCCAGTTTCTTGCCGACGATGTAGTCCGCCACCCGCTGGTCCAGCGCATCGTCCAGGCCTACGAACAGCATCAGGCCCGCCAGTCCGGCTGATCCGATTGCCCGCGCGCAGACCGCAAACTCGTGAGCAAGCCCCCGCCAGCCCTTACTCTTTCGGTTCAGTACGCAATATCGACCGACCGCCTGCCATCACGGCAGCGGTTGAGATCCTGGGCAAAAGCGGCCTTGCTGGCCGATGCGAAAGTCACGCTCAGGCTGGTCGGCGGCCGCGAAGGCCGGGCACTCAATCGCGATTTTCGCGGCAAGGACCATGCAACCAACGTTTTGACGTTCGCCTACCCCGACATCGAGCCGCCGTCCGGCGACATCGTCCTGTGCGCACCGATGATCGCAAGAGAGGCGCGCGCGCAGCGCAAGCCCATCGAAGCCCACTACGCACATCTGGTGGTGCACGGCATGCTGCATCTGCAGGGTTACGACCACGAAAACAACAAAGATGCCAAGGTGATGGAAATGCGGGAGGCAGAAATTGTCGTAAAGCTCGGGTATGCTGATCCCTACAAGACCAGTAAACGGTGAACAGTTAAAGACCCGGTGATCAGTGAACGGTGAACAGTGAACCGAAAATCGCAACACCACCGGGTTTTCACCGTTCGCTGTTCACTGA
>JANOGH010000223.1:0-15174 GCA_031414075.1 Betaproteobacteria bacterium
CAGACGAGCAGGACCGAGAGCAAATAGACGGCCGCCAGCAGTGATACGACGCGCTGGCGGAAGTTCTTGATGCCGGGCACGTTGCCGCCGATCAACGAAAACAGCACCGAAATCCACAACGCCATCATCCACCAGCTGGCCGCGGCGATCATGAAAACCGCCGCGGCGACGATCAGTCCCACCTGGCCCGGGAACAGTTTCTGTCCGCCGCGCCAGAGAGGTTGCCACAGCAGGAAAAATCCAAAATGCGAGAGCAACAGCGCGCGCGCGAGCGGATCGCTCAATTCGAGCGTCAATGCGCCGTGCAAAGCCAGAAGCGTCAACGACAGCCAATGCTGCTGTCGGATCACGGCGATGGCGCGCTGCAACGAGGTGGGGGCGGTCGTTTCGACGTTCATTTTTTGGGTTTCAGCCTTGGCGAGAGTTTACCGCACCCGTCCAAATTTTCGCGCGCTCGATGGCGGTGCTGGATTTGACGAAAACTCGACGAACGCGACGGAAATATAACAATTCCGTTGAATTTTTTGCGCAGGCGAAATATTGAATCGATGCGCCGTGACGATGTTATAGCCTGCCGATAAAATAATCCTGTTCAACAAGTTAACTCGATTTTGCGCTGCCCGGGAGGTTGAACGCGCCCTCAAAGCGCTCCATCAACCCCATCCGGCAGCCCCGGGATCGCCCAATAAATCACCCGCGTCCCCGCAACGAGGCGCTGGCACGCTTCTGGCGTAATAGGAGGCACTGGGCATTCCCCGGGAGATTTAAAGAGGGAGTCGTCATGATGAATCGGACAAGAAATCGAGGATTTACGCTGATCGAAATCGCCATTGTGCTGGTGATCATCGGTCTGCTGCTGGGCGGCGTGCTCAAAGGTCAGGAGTTGATCAACAACGCGAAGGTCAAGAGTTACGCGACGGACTTCCGCAACACCCCGATCCAGCTCTACGGCTTTCAGGACAAGTTCAGAGCGCTGCCCGGCGATGATGCGCTCGTTGTTACGCATATGCCCGGTGCCACGCTCGCAACCACGCCGGCCACCTTGCAAGGCAACGGCGTGATCAATGGCGTTTGGGATACCACCACCAATACGGACGAAAGCTGCCTGTACTGGCAGCACGTGCGCCTGGCCGGATTATCGCCCGGCTCGACGGTCGTCAGTTGTGCGGCGAATGCCGATTACTGGCCCAAGAACGCGAACGGCGGCCAGATCGGCATCCAGAGCAATTCCGCTTTCGTCACCATGACCGGCGCGATAAACGGCAGCTATGTCATCTGCTCGAAGAACATCCTCGGCGCGTTCGTGCTGCAACTCGAT
Source organism: Betaproteobacteria bacterium (assembly GCA_031414075.1). GTDB lineage: Bacteria > Pseudomonadota > Gammaproteobacteria > Burkholderiales > JACQAP01 > JACQAP01. The sequence continues at coordinate 1,319 of JANOGH010000223.1, forward strand.
GCCACGCTCGACGACGGCAATCCGGCAACCGGCTCCATGCGCGCCATCCAGACATCCGCCGCCGGCGGTGCTCCCTCCACCACGGCCGTTGTGCAGGCCAATCTGGCGGACAGCTTCATCGTCTGCATGGGCGTCTAAAGTCTTTCGTCGGTCCCCGGCACCCAATAGCCCGCCTCACGCGGGCTATTTTTATCCCTGCGGCAGCCTCGCCGTCATCTCCGGGACGGGTCACGGTCGTGCATGGGTTATACTCGATGGACATGACAGCACTGGGAAATCTCGACGCCGGGCGGGCACTCGCATCAGGCCGGCGCGTACTGGAGATCGAGGCGCGCGCGGTCCGCGAACTGGCCGATCGGCTCGATGCGAATTTTGTGCGCGCCGCGCAAATCGTGCTCGGCTGCAAGGGCCGGGTGGTGGTCAGCGGCATCGGTAAGTCGGGACACATCGCGCGCAAGATCGCCTCCACATTGGCCAGCACCGGCACCCCGGCATTCTTCGTTCATCCGACGGATGCCAGTCACGGCGATCTCGGCATGGTGACCCGCGATGACGTCATGATTGCGCTGTCCAATTCCGGGGAGAGCGGTGAATTGCTGGTGATCGTGCCGCTGATCAAACGCCTTGGGGGCAAACTCATCGCCATGACCGGCAATCCGCATTCAACGCTTGCGCGCGAGGCCGACGTGCATCTCGACGCCAACGTGGCGGAAGAGGCCTGTCCGCTCGGGCTTGCGCCCACGGCCAGTACCACGGCGGCGCTGGCGCTGGGGGACGCGCTGGCGGTGACGCTGCTGGAAGCGCGCGGATTCGGCAAGGAAGATTTTGCACGCTCGCATCCCGGTGGCAGCCTGGGCCGCCACCTGCTGACCCACGTGCACGACGTCATGCGCACCGGGCCGGCCATTCCGTCGGTGCCGCAGATGGCCTCGTTCTCCGCGGCCATTCTCGAAGTTTCGCGCAAAGGCATGGGCATGACGGCGGTGACCGACCCCGCGCAGCGGGTCGTCGGCATATTTACCGATGGCGATCTGCGACGCGCGCTGGAGAAGGGCGACGACCTGCGTAGCATGAATGTCGGAAAATTGATGACGCCCAATCCGCGCTTCGTCCGGCCCGATCAACTCGCCGCGGAGGCTGCCGAGCTCATGGAACAGCACAAAATCTCGCAACTGCTGGTGGTGGACGCGAATCAACACCTCGTCGGCGCGCTGAACACGCACGACCTGATGCAGGCGAAAGTCATTTGATCATGCCGCCATGGGAAGCCGCGTGCAGACACCGGGCGATCGCAGAATGAACAAACGCCTGATTGCGCGCGCGCACCGCATCCGGCTTGCCATATTCGATGTCGACGGCGTGCTGACCGACGGCACGATCTACCTCAGCGAGCGCGGCGAAGAGATCAAGGCCTTCAATGTTCTCGATGGACTCGGTTTGAAGATGCTGGCGGCGAGCGGTATCGCCACGGCATTGCTGTCCGGGCGCAAATCCAAAGTGGTGGCATTGCGCGCGAAGGAAATCGGCATTTCGCATCTTCTGCAGGGTGTCGACGACAAGCTGGCTACCTACCAGCGCCTGTTGCGCAAACTCGATCTCGCCGAAGAAGAAACGTCCTTCATGGGCGATGACCTGCCGGACCTGCCGGTGCTGCGTCGCTGCGGACTCGCCTTCAGCGTTCCGAATGCGCCCGATGTCGTGCGCAGCAGCGTGCACCACGTGACCCGCACCGCGGGTGGTCGCGGCGCGGCGCGCGAAGCCTGCGAATTTCTGCTGCGGGCGCGCGGAACGCTGGAAAACCAGTTACGGATCTACCTGGCGTGAACGACCGACTCATCACCTGGTCGCCGCTGCTCCTGCTGGCACTGCTGGCGACGATGAGCTTCTGGCTGGATCGGAAGGTCCAGCCGCCGGCGCATCGTGCCGACGGCAGCACCCGGCACGATCCGGACTTCATCGTCGAGGGGTTTTCGGCGGTGAAGATGAATCCCGACGGAACGCGTCGTTACGCGCTCACGGCCAAGCGCATGGTGCATTTTCCGGACGACAACAGCACGCATCTGGAATTGCCGCGGCTCGTCTACTTCGATTACCAGCGTGCGCCGGTGACGATTCGATCCGAAACGGCCGAAGGCGTGCAGGGCGGCGACAACGTATTCTTCCGTGGCGACGTGCAGATTATCCGTTCGGCCTTTGCGAACAACGCCGAACTCGGCGTGTTCACCAGTTTCCTGCAGGTCATCCCCGACCAGGACCTCGCCAAGACCGACAAACCGGTGCGCATGGTGCAGGGCAGTTCCACAGCCAGTTCGGTTGGCTTAGAATTCAATAATGTCACCCGCGAGCTCAAACTGCTGTCCGAGGTGAAGGCCAGTTATGCCATCCCCAAACGCTCCGTTCGGAAACCGCAACGTTGAAGCCGCCAGCAGGCTGCTTCGCCTGGCGGCGGCCACTGCACTGGTGGTCGGTCTGGGCATTCCGCTGCTGGCGAGCGCAGAACGCGCGGATCGCGACAAGCCGGTCAACCTCGAAGCCGACCGCGTCGATCTGGATGATGCTAAAAAAGAAGCGGTTTTCGTCGGTAGCGTGACGCTGACCCAGGGCACGCTGACGATGAAGGCCGACAAGATCATCGTCAAGCAGGACGCCGAGGGTTTCCAGTACGGCATCGCCTACGGCAATCCGGCCCATTTTCGCCAGAAGCGCGAAGGTTCCGACGAATACGTCGAAGGCTTCTCCGAGCGCCTCGAGTACGACGGCAAGGCCGACAAGGTGCAATTGTTCACCAACGCGCGCATCCAGCACGGCGGGGACGAAGTCCGCGGCGACTACATTTCCTACAACGCCATCACCGAATTCTTTCAGGTGATCGGCGGGGGCAAGTCTGCCACCACCCCCGGCAATCCGCCCGGGCGGGTGCGTGCCGTCATTCAGCCCAAACCCAAGGCCGGCGCGCCTGCCAGCGCACCGGGCTCGGTGGAACTGAAATCCTCCGCGTCGGTGCAACCTCCGAAACCATGACGGGCAAGACGCCCGTCCGGTCCAGTCATCGATGAGCCGACTGCGCGCGGATAAACTGAAGAAGCGCTATAAGGCGCGTACTGTCGTCAAGGATGTCTCTCTCGACGTTTCCAGCGGCGAAGTGGTGGGTCTGCTCGGGCCCAACGGTGCGGGCAAAACCACGTGTTTCTACATGATGGTGGGCCTGGTGGCACTGGACGGCGGCGACCTGTTTCTGGACGAACAGGCGCTTACCCATACACCAATCCACCGCCGCGCCCGCCTCGGCCTATCCTACCTGCCGCAGGAAGCGTCGATCTTTCGCAAGCTGACCGTCGCGGAGAACATACGCGCCGTTCTGGAACTGCGCGACCTGCAAGAAGAGGAGATTCATGCTCAGCTCGATTCGCTGCTGCAGGATCTGCACATTGCGCACCTGCGCAACAGCCCTGCGATAAGCCTGTCCGGTGGCGAGCGCCGGCGCGTGGAAATCGCGCGCGCGCTCGCCACGCAGCCGCGCTTCATCCTGCTCGACGAGCCGTTCGCCGGGGTCGATCCGATCGCCGTCCTGGACATTCAGAAAATCATCCGCTTCCTGCGGGAACGCGATATCGGTGTGCTCATCACGGACCACAACGTACGCGAGACCCTCGGCATTTGCGACCGCGCCTACATCATCAACGACGGCTCTGTGCTGGCCGCCGGCAAGCCCGAGGAAATCGTTTACAATGAAAGCGTAAGAAAGGTCTATCTGGGCGAGCATTTCAGGCTGTGAGGGCAGCATGCCGTCCCCGAAATTCCGGGCCCGCTCGTTTCCGGGCCTGATACCGACAGTCAGCCGATGAAGCATTCCCTGCAGCTCAAACTTTCGCAGCATCTGACGCTTACGCCGCAACTGCAGCAGTCCATCCGGCTTTTGCAGCTGTCCACGCTGGAACTCAATCAGGAAATAGAGACTTTTCTGCAGGAGAACCCTCTGCTGGAGCGCGATGACGAGGAGGAGGCGGCCGCCCCGCCGCCGCTCCTGACCCAGGTTACGACGTCGACCCCCGCATCCGAATCCGAATCCGCCCCGGCGCCCGGTGAGACCGCGCCGGCCGACGAACGTGCGCCGAGCGAAGCCGACTGGTCGCTCGACGACGGGTATGGATCCTTCGGCGGGCAGGATGGCGACGAGGACTCCGAGGCACCGCAGGCGGCTGCGGAACCGGCCAAGCTGCGCGATCACCTGCTCGACCAGATCAATCTCATGCAGATGCCCGACCGGGACAAGCGCATTGTTGCTTTCCTGATCGACAATCTGGACGACGATGGCTACATGACCCAGGATCTCGTCGAGCTGGCGGCCCTGCTGCCCGTCGAACTCGAGATCGATTCCGAGCAACTGACCATCGGGTTGAAGTACTTGCAAAGCCTGGATCCTCCCGGTGTAGGCGCACGCAATCTCAGTGAATGTCTCGCCCTGCAATTGGAAGCGCTGCCTGAAGACACGCCCTATCGGGAAGAAGCCACGCTCGTCGTCACGCAGCATCTGGACGTTTTCGCTGCACGCGACTATTTCCGGCTTAAAAAGCTCCTGCGCTGCGACGATGCCGTGCTGCGCACGATCCAGGCACTAATTATCGGCCTTAACCCGCGGCCCGCCGCGAATTATTCCGGCAATGAAACGCGCTACATCATTCCGGACGTCGTGGTACGCAAGACCAAAGGGATGTGGGTGACAGCGCTCAATCCGGACGCGATGCCGAAACTTCGCATCAACCGCCTGTACGCCGATATCCTGCACCGCAATCGCGACGCCAGCTTCCAGCAACTCGCCGGCCAGCTGCAGGAAGCAAAGTGGCTGATCAAGAATGTGCAGCAGCGCTTCGACACCATCCTGCGGGTGTCCCAAGCCATCGTCGATCGCCAGCGCCACTTCTTCGAACACGGAGAGGTCGCGATGCGGCCGCTGGTATTACGCGAGATCGCGGAAACTCTAGGCCTGCACGAATCCACTATCTCCCGCGTCACGACGCAAAAGTTCATGCTGACGCCGCGCGGGATTTTCGAACTCAAGTATTTCTTCGGCAGTCACGTTTCCACTGAAACCGGCGGCGCCTGTTCCGCGACTGCCATCCGCGCGCTGATCCGGCAAATGGTCGGCGAAGAGGATACGCGCAAACCATTGAGCGACAACCAGATCTCCGAGGTGCTCGGCAAGCAGGGCATCATGGTGGCGCGCCGCACCATTGCAAAGTACCGGGAATCACTGCAGATTCTTCCGGTCAATCTCCGTAAGTCGATCTGACCAACCCCCGCATGGAGGGAACGCCTATGAATCTTCAGCTATCCGGCCACCACCTGGAAGTCACTCCCGCCATCCGCGCTTACGTCATGGACAAGCTCAAACGCATCACCCGTCACTTCGACCACGTCATCGACGTCAATGTCATCCTGTCCGTCAACAAACTGGACCACAAGGTCGAGGCCAACGTGCACGTTCGCGGCAAGGATATTCACGTCGAATGCATTGACGCGAACATGTACGCCGCCATCGACGGCCTGGCCGACAAGCTCGACCGTCAGATCCTCAAACACAAGGAGAAGAGCGTCGATCACCACGAGGAAGAATCGTTCCGCAACCTGCCCTCGGTGTAACCGGACCACGCCCCCGAGCGCGCCATGAGTCTGATCTCGAGACTGCTGCCGGTAGCCAATGTCACGCTCGATCTCGACGTGACCAGCAAGAAGCGGGTGTTCGAGCACGTCGGGCTGATGTTTGAGAATGCGCTCGGCATCGGCCGCGGCCAGGTATTCGAAGCGTTGTTCGCGCGCGAACGTCTGGGATCGACCGGGCTGGGTCATGGCATCGCGATTCCGCATGGGCGCATCAAGGGCCTGCGCGATGCCGCCGGCGCGTTCGTCCGCACCAGCGCTCCGATCCCGTTCGAAGCGCCCGACGCCAATCCGGTGAACCTGATATTCGTGCTGCTGGTGCCGGAAAAGGCGACCGACCTGCATCTGCAGATTCTTTCGGAGCTGGCGCAGATGTTCAGCGATAAGGACATGCGCGCCCAACTTGCAGGGTTGCCGGATGCGGCGGCCGTAAAGCAGGTCATCAGCAAATGGGAGCCTCATGCCCCAAGTCAGCGTCGCGCAGCTGTTTGAGGACAATGCCGATGCGCTCAAGCTCGCGTGGATTTCCGGGCCGCGCGAGCCTTCGCCGTATCTCGACAGCGGCGAGATCAACCAGGCCTCCCAGGGACTGATCGGTCACCTGAATCTGGTCCATCCCAACTGGATCCAGATTTTCAGCCGCACCGAAGCCGCCTATTTCGCCTCGCTTGGCGAACGCGACCAGCGCGAGGCTCTTGCTCGCCTGGACGGCAGCGGCCTGGTGTGCATCATTCTCAGCGAACAGGAAAAACCCCCGGCTACGCTCGCCGACTTCGCCACTTCGCGCAACGTCCCCCTGCTTTCCTCTCCCCTGCACAGTCTGCAGATCATCTGGGTGGCGCGCACCTATCTCGGGCGCGCACTTGCGGAGTTCGTCACCCGCCACGGCGTTCTCCTCGACGTCCTGGGAATGGGCATGCTGATCACCGGGGACAGCGGGGTGGGCAAGAGCGAGCTGGCACTCGAGCTGATCTCGCGCGGCAGCGGATTGGTCGCCGACGATGTCGTAGAGCTCTATCACATCGCCCCCGAAACGCTGGAAGGCCGCAGTCCGGAGTTGCTGAAGGACTTTCTGGAAGTCCGCGGACTGGGCATGCTCAACATCCGCACCATCTTCGGCGAGACCGCGGTGCGCACCAAGAAGAACCTGAAGCTGATCGTGCAGATGGAAAAACCAGTGGGCGGCGTCATTGCCGGTCTGGAGCGCTTGCCGCTCAATGCAAGTTCCGAAGACATCATGGGCATCCGCGTTCGCAAGGTGGTACTACCGGTTGCGGCTGGCCGCAACCTCGCAGTATTGGCGGAAGCCGCGGTGCGCAATTACGTCCTGCAGTTGCGCGGCATCGACAGTACCCAGGAATTCATCCAGCGGCAGGAAAAGCAACTGAGCAGGCGCGGCTGAGGCCGGAACATCGAGAATCATGCACCTCGTCGTCATCAGCGGCCTTTCCGGCTCTGGCAAGAGCATCGCGCTCAATGTGCTCGAGGACAGCGCCTACTATTGTGTCGACAACCTGCCCGCCAAGCTCCTCAATGGCCTGGTGCAGTTTCTCGCACAGGAAGGCTACGACCGTGTCGCGGTCAGCATCGACGTACGCAGCGGCGCGACGCTGTCCGAACTACCGGCCTATTTGTCGCAGATCAAGGAGCGCGGCATCGACGTGCACCTGATCTTTCTCGATTCCAAGACGGAAACCCTGGTCAAACGCTTTTCCGAAACCCGTCGCCGCCATCCTCTTGCAGACCGGGATCGCACCCTGCCGGAATGCATCGCACACGAACGTGAAATGCTCGGCGGCATAGGCGATCTGGGCCACCGCATCGACACCAGCGACCTGCTTCCCAGCCTGTTGCGGGCCTGGATGAAAGATATCCTGCACACCGGCGAGCCGGGCTTGCGGCTGCTGTTCCAGTCGTTCGGCTTCAAGCACGGCATTCCGCTCGATGCCGACATGGTGTTCGACGTGCGCTGCCTGCCCAACCCGCATTACGAACCCGAATTGCGACCACTCACCGGTAAGGATGCAGCAGTGATCGCATTTCTCGAAGCCAATGACAACGCGCGCGACATGTTGATCGATATCCGTGGTTACATCGAAAAATGGCTGCCCTGTTTCGTGCGCGATAATCGCGCCTATCTCACCGTGGCGATCGGTTGCACCGGCGGGCGCCACCGCTCGGTGTACTTCGCCGAAGCGCTCGCCGCGCACTTTCGCGGCGGCCGCAATGTTCTGGTTCGCCACCGGGAACTGCCAGGGTGAGTCTATTGTGTTCACGCCGCTAGAATCATTCACCGGCGGTAAATGATTCTCTTGAACTGAAAAACCGGGCAGTGCACATGAATAAGCCCCGAACCATCACGCTGGCCCTCACTGGCGCGTCCGGCATGCCTTACGGTGTGCGCCTTCTGGAATGTCTGCTCAAGGCGGACGTCAGGGTCTACCTGCTCTATTCGCAAGCCGCCCAGATTGTTGCGCGCCAGGAAATGGATCTGTCGTTGCCGGCGCGCGCCAAGGACGCCGCGGAATTGTTCAGCTCACGGTTCGGCGCCGGCCCCGGGCAACTGAATGCATTCGGCCGCGAAGAATGGTTCGCGCCGGTTGCCTCCGGCTCGAATCCGGCCGACGCGATGGTGATTTGTCCCTGCACCATGGGGACGCTGGCGGCCATAGCGGCGGGAATGGCCGACAATCTGATCGAGCGCGCGGCCGACGTGGCCTTGAAGGAAGAGCGCAAGCTGGTGCTGGTCCCGCGCGAAACACCGTTGTCCGCGATCCACCTCGAGAACATGCTCAGGCTGTCGCGGGCGGGCGCGATCATCCTGCCCGCCAATCCCGGCTTCTATCATCATCCGCAGACTGCGCAGGACCTCGTCGATTTCGTGGTGGCGCGCATTCTCGATCATCTCGGCGTCCCGCATTCGCTGCTGCCCCGCTGGGGTGAGCCGGGCGAGGTCGACGGTTGACTCGCTGGCAATTCGCCACCGAACGACATGACGACTTCGATCCCGATCTTTCCGCTCAATACCGTCCTGTATCCGGGCGGCCTGCTGCCGTTGAAGATTTTCGAGCAACGCTATCTCGACATGACCAAGGCTTGTGTTCGAGATGCGACGCCGTTCGGGGTGTGCCGCATTCGTGAAGGCCGGGAAGTGGGGCTGCCCGCCGTGCCCGACCAGCTGGGCTGCACCGCGCTCATCGAGCAATGGGACATGCCCCACCTCGGTGTCTTTCACCTGCAGACCCGGGGCCAGCACCCGTTCCGCATCCTGCAGCAAACGACTCAAGCGGACGGGCTGATCCGCGCCGAAATCGAATTGCTGGAAGAGACCGCTGGCGCGATTCGGCGGGAATCGTTCGCGCTTTGCCGTCGTGCGTTGGAACAGATCATCGAAAAAATCGGAGCGGAGTATTTTTCCCCACCGCTCGCCTATGATGATCCGCGCTGGACCAGCTACCGCCTTGCGGAAGTGCTGCCCCTGGACATGGAGGAACGGCAGGGCTTGCTGGAATTGCGCAACGACGGCGAGAGATTGCAGCGCTTGTGTGCCTGCCTCACGCAGGCCGCCTGATCCCCTAGCCGCGATTGAGCCTGCGCAGAATCGCGCGAACGGGTGCCGGTATCGCCGCGTTGATCGCATCGGCCGGCGTCAGCCATACATGCCCGGGCGAATGGGCGCGACGCTCCAGTTGCGTCACCCGCAGCAGCGCGGGTGTGATGGTGAGCGCGTAATGCGTGAAGCCGTGACGCATATCGGGAAGCGCGCCCTCCGACATCACTTCCGCGCCGAATCGCGTACGCAAGGCGGAGGCCGCGTCGCCCAGAACCGCAATTTCGGGAAAACTCCACAGGCCGCCCCAGATGCCCGGCGCCGGCCGCTTTTCCAGCAATACCTCGCGGTTGCGCTGCAGAATCAGCATCACCGTGGATTTTTCCGGCAGCGGCTTCTTCGGCCGCGGTGCCGGCAACTCGGCGATGCGTTTCTCGCGCCTGGCCACGCACTCGCCATGCAGCGGACACTCTTCGCAGCGCGGCCGACCACGGATACACACGGCGGCGCCGAGGTCCATCAAACCTTGTGTATAGGCGTCGACATTCTGCGACGGCAGCAAGGTCTCGGCGCGTCCCCACAGGGCCGTTTCTATTTTTTTCTCGCCGGGGAAGCCCGCGATGCCGAACACGCGCGCGAACACCCGCTTCACATTGCCATCGAGTATGGGATGCCGCGCACCGAAAGCGAACACCGCGATGGCGCCGGCGGTCGACCGTCCGATGCCCGGCAAGGCAACGATTTCGTTGAACGCACTCGGAAATACACCCGCGTGTCGTTCGACTATCGCCCGGGCGGCACCGTGTAAATTGCGGGCGCGGGCGTAGTAGCCCAGCCCGCTCCACAAGGCGAGTACGTCGTCTTCGGGCGCAGCGGCGAGACTCTCAAGGTCAGGAAAGCGCGCGAGGAAGCGCCCATAGTAAGGAATGACCGCCGAGACTTGCGTCTGTTGCAGCATGATCTCCGACAACCAGATCCGGTAAGGATCGCGCGTGCGCTGCCAGGGAAGATCGTGGCGGCCAGACGCCTGCTGCCATTCGATCACGCGTTCCGCAAAGGATTTCATTCCGGATCCAGACACCAAGGTCAGAACAGCTTCTTCAACTTTTCTTTGAGTTTGTCTTCCGCCTTGGGCTGCGGTGCCGGGGCCTGTGCCGGCGCTTGCTCGCCACCGGCCGCGGGTTCGGATGGCTCCGGCCTGCCGAGCAACTTCGACTTGAGCTTGTCTTCCAGCTTGCCCTTGATCACGTTCTTCTTTTCCTCGAGTTTCTGCCTGGCGGAATCTGACAAGGCCGAACCGAATTCGAGTTTGTATTTGAGCGCCGTGAACGGGCCGGACGCGCGCACGGGAATGGTCAGGCCCTTGAGGTCAGCCATCTCCTTGCCGCCCTGCCCGGCGCTGGACGCAACGACGGCGGCCTTTGCAAGATAGTTCAGCGTACTGTCCGGCAGATTGATATCGCCTTCTCCGGTCAGCCGCAGGAAAGGCGACTTGGCGAGGAAATCGCCGTTGTGCGCGATCCCATTCCTTATATGGAAGCTGGCGGTCAGCTCGGAAAAATCCGTCTTCTCGCCCGCCACCGCACCCTGTTCAGTTTCACGCTTGCCGCCGGCGAACAGCGCCCCGGCATTGCGCAGCGACTGCGCCAGGTTGATGCCCTTGATCGCACCGTCCTTGAGTTCGAGTCTGGCCGTGCCATTGAGCGCTTTCTTCATAGCCGAAACCAGATTGCCGGTCGTGGTCACGTCCAGCGCCACATTGCCTCGACCTTCCAGAAGGTCCTGTCCGACCGCATCGCGCAGCAGCGGACCGATCGAGACTCCGGTAAGGTTCTGCTTGAAGGCAATGCGGTTGGTATTTGCATCGACCGACGCCAATCCTTTCACGCTGCCCTGATACAGATTCGCGGCCAACGGATCGACGTCGAGATGGCCATTCTTCGCCCTGACGTCGACGCGCACGTTCTGCGCTTTGATATTCGACGCGGTGAGATCGCCGATTTTCACGCTGCCCGCAAGATCGAGTTTCTTGATGGGGGAAAAGTCGATCGGTTTCTCGGCTTGCGAACCCGTCGGCGTTTTCGCCGTATCGCCGGAATTCTTCGGTGGCAGGTATTTGTCGACGTTTAGCCTGTCGATGGCAATGTCGAACGTGCTGCGCAACGCGGCGAAATCCACGACCGCGAATTTCGCCTTGATGTTGCTTTCGTCCAGCTTCATGGCCAGGTCGGCCTTGGCCGTCTGTTTTTTCAGATCAGCGCCAACGCTGCCGGACAAAGGAAACTTGAGTTTCTTCATCGGCAGGTTCGGCGAGGTGAGATCGAATTCACCGGCGAGCCTGGGCAACTGGAATACGCTGGTTTCCAGATTCGCGAGCATCGGCGTCGAGAGCGAGCCTCTCACTGCGTTGTCCGCCTGCTTCGCGTCTATGCTCACAACGAACTGGCCGATCCGGACCGATTTCCCGGAACCCTCCACGCCCGAGAGCTTCACGCTGGCGTTGACATCGAGTTGCGGCCCCTGCGCCTTGACCAGCAGGGTCACATCGCTCCCGCTGGCTTTCTCGCGGGTGATGCTGATCTTCGGTGCATCAAGTTTCGCTTCGAAACTGTCGACTTCGCGCTTCCCCTTGGCATTCAGTGTCACGCCATCGACCAGGATCGTCTGATCATCTAGATTCAACGCGAGCTGCGGAACACGCAGGCTGCCCTCAGACAAGCTCACACCGGCAAAGACCCCGCTGACATCGGCGGCAAGATCGCTGACGGACAATGCGCCGCCTTTCATCGCGATTTTCGGCGAGGACAGTTTGGCTTTGAAATTGTCCTTGCCGAGGCTGCCGGTGGCCGCAAACTTGAGCTTGCCGATGTCGATCTGGTGGCCCTGCGTGCGCGCCTCGATTTGCGCCTGCAGCTCGGCAGTCAAGCCGGTGACACCGGCCGCGTCGCCGTTGAGCTTTAAAGTCAGATCGGTCAGCGAGAACACCTGCTTTTCCAGATCCGCCGTCAGGATGCCGTCCACCTGAATTTTGACATCGACTTTCGGCTGATTTGCCTTGATCGTGGCACCGAGATCGAATTTCGTGGGCACGCCCGGCGCCACGCGGCTGGTCTTCAGGTTGAAATCCGAAATGGAATAGTCAGCCCCGGTGGCCTCATCTTTCCAGACCAGCGCGGCCTTGCTGATGCGCACGCCATCGACCTCGAGCTTGATCGGCGTCTGCGCCTTCGCGGGTTCCACCGGCTTTGCGGGCTCCTCCTTTTTTCCCCCACCGAGCAAATCATCGAAGTTCGTCTTGCCGTCCTTGTGCTTGACCAGATTGGCGCGCAACCCGTCGAGCTGGATCTGGTCCACGACGACTTGCCGGGACAGCAGCGGAATCAGTTCGAGCGAAACCCGCATGTCGTCCAGGCCGGCAAAATTCTTTTCGCTCTTGAATTCCGACAACCGGGTCTTGCCCAGGTGCACGCCAAGCTTCGGGAACAACATGAGACGAATGTCGCCTTCGATGGTCAGCGTCCGCTGGGTCTTTTCCTTGACCAGATCGGCAACCTGCGCCTTGTATTGGTTCGGATCGAAGGTCGCGGCAATAAACGCCAGCGCTCCCGCAAACACAAGGACGACGGTGCCCGCTGCAATCAGAACCCACTTCAGCAATTTCATGGACATCATCGCGCGATGAACTCGATGGCGCCATTATCGCGCCCAAGCGTGGGCAACACCATCGTCAACTGCCAGTGCCGAAGGATTCGCGAGGAACTGCGGGCGAATTGGTCAAAGGGGGGCTCAGAGGCCGGCCTTGCGATTGCGGTGGAGCGGGTGAAGGGGATCGAACCCTCGTCTAAAGCTTGGGAAGCTTTCGTTCTACCATTGAACTACACCCGCGTGCTAGGATTGATCTTACAGAATCCATTGAGTATTTTGAAGTGATCGCGCTCATCATCAACGGCCAGCCGCGCTCTTTTACGGGCCCTCTGAACGTCGCCGGCCTGATCGAACAACTCGAATTGCAGGGCAAGCGCATCGCCTTGGAACGCAATGGCGAAATCGTCCCGCGCGGCCAATTCGGTTTGCTGGATCTGAACGACGGCGATGCCCTCGAAATCGTGGTCGCGGTCGGCGGCGGCTGAATAAAAGCGAACCGTGATCAGAGAACAGTGAACGGCTGGCAATTCCGGGCTGCCGCATGACTGATTTCCGTTCACTGTTCACTGTTCACTATTCACTGGTCACCAGCAAATGGATCAACTCATCATCGCAGGAAAATCCTACTCGTCGCGCTTGCTGGTCGGCACCGGCAAGTACAAGGATTTCGCGCAGACCCGCGAGGCGATCGAAGCGAGCGGCGCCCAGATCGTGACCGTGGCAATCCGCCGCACCAACATCGGCCAGAATCCGGGCGAGCCCAACCTGCTCGACGTGCTGACGCCGCAGCGTTACACGATTCTGCCGAATACGGCGGGCTGTTACAGCGCGCAGGATGCGGTGCGCACCTTGCGTCTCGCGCGCGAACTGCTCGACGGCCACGACCTGGTGAAGCTCGAAGTCCTGGGCGATCCCCACACGCTCTATCCCAATATGGTGGAAACGCTTGCTGCGGCCGAGACGCTGGTGAAAGAAGGCTTCAAGGTCATGGTATATACGTCCG
>JANOGH010000224.1:0-2496 GCA_031414075.1 Betaproteobacteria bacterium
CCGAGGCCGCATCTCCCGTGTCTTTCAGCCACACCGTGGCCCGCAGCGTGTCCTTCTTGGCCGGGATGATGAACACGCTGTTGAGCGTGAACCGGGTAGGCCGATCGAACACCTCGGGCATCTTGCGCCGCAAATCGAGCCTCGCTGTCTGAGCGGTACGGGTCAAGGCCACCGCAGCTGCGAACCGGAACTGGGGATGCAGCCTGGCCGTGAAGCCCAGCACCTCATCGATGTTGCTGGTGAGCGAGACGTTCATGGCTGCCACCTACGGGGTTTCGCGCCTGGCCAACGGCGCCGGAGTGTCCCCGATTCCTATATTCGGCCTTGCGGCCAGGCCTTCCAGGGTGGTGTGTGAATGCCGGTTACGTGCTCCGGCGTCCACGAGGGACCGCTCTCAGGGGGGGTCAGAGTTCTGGATGCACCGGCTGGATTTGAACCAGCGACCTCCGGATAATGAGCCCGGCGAGCTACCCCTGCTCCACGGTACGTATCAATCGCCGCAGATTCGCGCGTTGCGCAGGATTCCCACAGCCTACGGGAAATGTACCTAAAACGTTTTACTCCGCTAAATTCCATTTGCGACCCGCCTTATCTTCCAGCGACACGTGCCCGGGCGGTGTAGCTGCGTCCTGGTGCGACCGGCGCCATCGGTTCGCGGTTGACCGCGGCGCGATTCTTGGCCTCGGCATACTGGCAGTGCAGCTCGTGCACACGTCGGTATAGCGTGCGCAGGCTCATGCGCAACTTCGCAGCCTGGGCGACTGCGCTGCGTGGCGTGCAGTAGTGCTCGACCAGGACCAACTGATCGGCATAGGGCAGCGATCGCACCCAATCATGGCTGCGACTGGCGTCCAGATTTTTGATCGGCACCGACGCGCCATGGTGGCCACCGCCGCCAGGTTCGCCCCAGTTTGCGCTCAGGCCCTTGCTACCCTGGCCGCGATCGAGCTGCAACCATACGCCCCATGCGATCAGCTTGGCGTCGACCCACGTGATCATGCGCCACCCCGATGCCGCCTGGCGAACTCAATCATCCGCCCAGCCGGCACGCCCATGCAATAGCCGCGCTCCTCCCAATACACCCAACCATGCCCGCGGCGGTACACCTCGCGAACGGCGGCATAGTCATCCGATAGAAAGGCCCGGCGCAGGTCAATGCTGGCCTTGAGTTGCAGCTGCACATGGTCGCGGCCAATATTTGCAGCCAACGACTGCAAAAACGCAGCCAGGTCCGGCATCTGATCCTTGATGCTGGTGGGCGCCGGTGGCAATCCGTCCAGCACGTCCAGATCGCGGACGGGATGCTGGACGTCGCAAGTCATTGTTTCCATTCCTCTTTTACTCCTTCCGTCCAGCTGTCCAGATAAATTGCGTCGCGCGCGCACACACGTACCCGCACACTCGCGCCTGCCTGCACCTGCGCACACACGCACATGTGTGCGCACGGTGATTTGGTGGACGTGGTGGACGAATGCCGAATAACCGTTGCAGATCAATGACTTGCGACGGCCAGCAAATCCGTCCAGCACTTCGGCATGCTGGACGGATGCGCCATGGTGGACGGATCGCCCAGCGCAACCAGCAGGCCCACGGTGCCCCATCGGCCCCCGCGGTTCCCATAACTGCTGATGTGCGCCTACGTGCGATCAGTCCCATGCCGGAACCTCACCCGAATCTGCAGGCCGCTGCTGCGACTCCGTGCGTTGACTGACCGGCTGCGCAGGCGGTAGCGCCGCTACAGTGGCCGGTTTGACCTTTGCCAGGCCACGCCTATACCCACGCGGTCGATTGCGCCCTTCTGGCCATCGGTAAGCCTCGAACTCGAGCAACTTCATTGCATTGCCCACACTGCGCTGCATCGTGCCGGCGCGGTCAATCTTGCCCACGTCGATGCGCAGCGCCTTGGTGAGCAACTCATGCGTCGAGAAAAAGCTGCGCTCGTGGTTCTCCAAAGGCCCACCCGACTCCGTCAGGCAACCCTCTAACCCTTCCACCAGCTCCGACGAATTGACATAGCGCGACAACGCGTCATGCCACACGTCGATGAACTTCCACTTGTCCTGCTCCGGAAAAAACAACCGCTTTTCCTCGGACTTGTCCGGGTAGCGATTGGCGCCCGTCTTGTACAGGTGGATTGCCTCGGCCAACAGCTGCGCGCGCCAGGCGCGCAACTTGTCGACATCAATTTGCGAACAGTGCACGACCCAGAACCGCCGATCGCCCGTGGCGTCGCGCAGAAACTCGCCCTGATTGGTGTCGCCCGTCAGAACGCAATTGCGCGGAAAGGCCTGGAAGTTCTTGGCGTAGGGCGGCCGGAAATGGTCGGTGCGCTCCGTGATGAACCCCTTGATCGCCGATGTCTCCACCCGGCTCAGCGCATCGAGCTCGTTAAAGTTGAAGATCAACCGCCCCTGCAGCGCCTGCAACGCATCCTTGTCGCCGATACGGAACGACCCCGCCCCGTAGTGGTCACCACCAAGCACCTGCAGCACGCTT
>JANOGH010000225.1:0-2969 GCA_031414075.1 Betaproteobacteria bacterium
CCTTAAGGACGCGGAGGAACTCCAAACTCAATGTCAGCGAGAATCGGACGCCAACGCGGGCGCGGGCGCAATGAATTTCTGAGATGTTCGTTTTAGTGTTGCTTTGTTTTGCCTCCGCGTCCTTAAGGCGCAGCACTTACGGCCGAAGCTGCTGCGTCCTCCGCGGTGAGTGAGTTTTTTTAGCCCGTTGCCGTATGGGCTGTTTTTGACTGCAATTGGTGAGTCAACCGAATTACTTAACAACCTGCTAGCCCGAACCCTGCTGCATCCTTACCGGCCTGCGGCTTAGTTCGCGGGCTTTTTTGTCCACCTCGCGCCGCCGTTTATAATCCGGCCCATGCTCACACGGACATGACAATGAAGACTCCCCAGGTACGCGCGCTGGTGTTCGACGTATTCGGCACCGTGGTCGACTGGCGCGGCAGCCTCATTCGCGAAGGCAAAGCCCTTGGCGCGAAGAAGCGTCTGGACGTCGACTGGACCGCATTCGCCGATGCCTGGCGCGGCGGCTACCAGCCCGCCATGCAGAAGGTGCGAACCGGTCAGTTGCCGTGGATGAACATCGACCAGTTGCATCGGCTGATCCTCGACGAACTGCTGGAGCGATGCAACCTGCGCGGCCTCAAGGAAGCCGAGAAGGACCAGTTCAATCGCGCCTGGCACCGGCTCGCCGCGTGGCCCGATTCGGTGCGTGGACTCAAACGCCTGAAGAAGAAATTCGTGATCTCCACATTGTCCAACGGCAACGTGTCGCTGCTCACCAACATGGCCAAGAACGCCGGCCTGCCGTGGGACTGCATCATCTCGGCGGAACTGTTCCATCACTACAAGCCGGATCCGGAAAGTTATCTCGGCGCCGCGAAGATGCTTGGCTTCAAACCGGGCGAAGTGATGCTGGTCGCGGCCCACAAGGATGATCTGCGCGCCGCCAAACGCTGCGGGCTTCGAACCGCGTTCGTGCGCAGGCCGAAGGAAAGAGGGCCGCATGGGAAGCCGGACCTCGCATCCGATCGCGCTTTCGACTACAGCAGCGACGATTTCCTCGATCTGGCAGACCAACTCGGCGCCTGAGTCCCATGGCAACCCAGCGGTCCGATCGCGGCGTGCCGACCTGGGACCTGCCGGTCAGAGTCTTCCATTGGGCGCTGTCGTTGCTGGTGATCTCGCAGCTCGTGACCGCATCGCTTGGAGGCAATGCAATGCAGTTTCACGCCTTCGGCGGCTACGCCATCCTGGCGCTGGTCTTGTTCCGCATCCTGTGGGGATTCCTCGGCGGCTCCCATGCACGCTTCAGTGATTTCGTGCGCGGTCCGGTGGCTGTGATCCGATACGCGAAGTCCATCCTGAAAGATCCGCACCCGTCGCATCGCGGCCACAATCCGCTCGGCGGCTGGAGCGTACTGGCCATGCTGGGTTCGCTGCTCGTGCAGGGAGCCACCGGACTGTTCGCCAACGACGACGTGATGATGGAAGGTCCGCTGGCGAAACACGTGTCGGACCGCGCCAGCGAAATCGCCACTGCAGTCCACGACGTCAATGCCGTCGTGCTGCTCTCGCTGGTTGCAATCCACATCGCGGCGGTGCTGTTTTATCTGCTGGCGAAGAAGGAAAACCTGATCGCGCCGATGATCACCGGCCGAAAGCAATCCGCAACGGCGGATGAACCAGCGCGTTATGGCAATCTATGGCTCGCCGCGTTGCTGCTCGGCTGCAGCGCCGCGACCGTTTACTTCGTGGTCAGGATTTGATGCGCCGGTAGCGCAACACGTGCGCGGGCGCCGCTACGCCGGGCTGCAAACGTTTGTCGGGGTTGGGCGTGGCCACCGGGGCCGCAAGATCGAGCGTACCCGCCCAGATCGGCAACGCATAGTCTTCCGCGTCGTCGACTGGCGGGCCGGACCGGACCTTGGCCGAGGCTTCGACGATGTCGAGCTTCAGCACCGCGGTCTGATCGATCTCTTCCTGTTTCACCGGACGCAGGCTTTCCCAACGGCCCGGCACAATGTGATCCGAGATGGTTTTCAGCGCCGCGACTTTTTCCTCGGCGCCAACCGGCTCGGCCGTTCCGAGGATCACCACCGAGCGATAGTTCACCGAAGAGTGAAACGCGGAGCGCGCGAGGACCAGTCCGTCGACCAGCGTGACAGTCACGCACATCGGGATGCCCTTTCCCGCTTCGGTCAGCATGCGACTGGCAGCGGAGCCGTGGATGTAGAGCACCCGATCCTTGCGGCCGTAGCCGGTCGGGATCACGAACGGCTGGCCGTTCTTCACGAAACCGACATGACAGAAAAAGCCTTCGTCTAGAATCGCGGCAACGCTGGCGAAGTCATGTTTGCCGCGCCCCGGATAACGGTCGAGTTTAGTGCGGTCGGATTGGAGGTCCATAAGAGCGGTGACTGGTGACGGGTAACTGGTGACGGGTGAAAAACAAGAGCGAATAAGAATCTATTGCGCTGAACATGCGGCGTTATCTTTTGATTCGACCAAGGATTCAGGTCCGGCCAGTCACCCGTCACTTGTCACTTGTTACGGAATTTATCGTGGCACGCCTTGCACGCCTTGCCGGTTTCGCCGAGTTGAGCCTTGGCAGCATTGAAGTCGCTGCTCTTCGCTACCTCGGCAAGCTTGGCCGCCTCGGCCTGCATCTTTTCCAGCTTGGCCTTGAAGTCGTCCATATCGAGCCAGATCTCGGGCTTCGCCTTGGTCTCGCCGGAGTCCGACCCCGGGACGAAACCTTCCAGCGGCAGCTTGCTCATGAAGGCGAGGATTTCGGCGTGGCGAGCAAAAGCGGCTGCGTCGTAGGGACGATCCCCCTTGGCCATCGCCGCCATCGGCCCGAAATTCCAGCCCATCACGGCATAGACGCCTTTGCGATACTTGATGGCGTCTTCGGGTTTGACCTGGGCGAACGCAGATCCGGCGAACAGTGAGCTACAGGCGGTCAACAGCAATGCAATGAGCAGCGC
>JANOGH010000226.1:0-14712 GCA_031414075.1 Betaproteobacteria bacterium
GCGGTCACCCGCTACCGCTCGAAACCCCACTGTTTATGCACAATTCGGGACTGCAGCGCGCTGAGATGCAGCAACCATGCGCCTTTCCGAGGAGCACCTCTACAAAGCATTGAATTTATTATTGAAATTGATGTTGACACGCTTAGTCCCGCGCCCCTTCTGGGTTTCAGACCGATTTCCCAGAGGGCAGCCAGGCAGTTTCATCAACAGAATTGTCCACAGTCGGTCTACGTCCAAAAAAAGTCCTTTTCCGAAAGTCAGTTAGAGAAAAGCCACTGGGTTCGGCACGCGCCCCGGGTTGCCCGCCAACAGATCATGGCTATCGCAAGAGTCGCGCTCGATTGCCCGGTAAATTCGTTGTTCGACTATCGATCCGGTGCACAGGGGCCGGCGGTAGGGCAACTTGTTGTTGTTCCCTTCGGCAGGCGGCGCCAGGTCGGATTGGTGCTCGATGTCGCGGAGCACTCGGAGATCGCCGACGCTCGTCTTCGCAGCATCGAAAGGATCGTGCCGGTGGAACCCCTGCCGGCCGACACGCTTGCCCTGATTCGATTCTCCAGTGCGTACTATCAATGTCCAATCGGGCAAGCCGCGTTCGTCGCCCTGCCTGCTGCATTGCGGCGCGTTCGCTACGACGCCCCCAAACCGCAATGGCAGTATGTGCTCACAGCCGCGGGCAAGGAGTTGAGCCCGGATCAGTTTCCGGTACGGGCCATAGTCAAACGTCGGCTGCTCCAAGCGCTGCGCTCCGCGCACGCGCTGCGCCGCCCGGATCTGAGCGCGATGTCTGCGCGTGGCGTGGAGCTGGTGGAATCGTGGGTGTTGGCGGGATGGGTGGAAAAGCATGACGATACCGTTCCTCGCGCCAAACCTGGTGTCACGCCTGATGTCACAACAAGCGCGAAGCATGAACTTACCGACGAACAGCGCGGTGCTATCGACTCGATATCGGCGGGGCTGGGGTCCTACTCGCCGTGGTTGCTGGAAGGCATTACCGGCAGCGGGAAGACAGAGATCTACTTCAGATTGATCGAGCAGGCCGCCGGTCGCGGGCTGCAAACGCTGCTGATGGTCCCGGAAATCAATCTCACGCCGCAACTCGTACAACGATTTCGCGGCCGCTTTCCCGATTTGCGGCTGGTCGGCTTGCATAGCAATCTGGCGGAAGGCGAGCGTTGCGCGAATTGGCTCGCCGCGCACGCCGGCCTGGCCCAGGTCGTGATTGGCACCCGCCTGTCGATCTTCACCCCGCTGCCGCAACTTGGTCTGATCATCGTCGACGAAGAGCAGGACGGGTCATTCAAACAACAGGACGGCTTGCGCTATTCGGCGCGCGATCTTGCGATTTTTTTGGCGCGGCAACGGCAGGTGCCTGTCGTCCTTGGCTCGGCCACGCCGTCGCTGGAGACCTACCACAACGCGCGCAGCAAACGCTTCGGCCATTTGCACCTCAGCCGGCGTCCCGCAGCGACCAGAGCGTCCATCAAGCTGGTCGACATCCGCGGTATGGCGAAAGCGCAGAGCATTTCCGACCAGGTGTTGCGCGCGATCGGCGCATGCCAAGCCCGCAGCGAGCAAAGCCTGGTGTTCCTGAATCGACGAGGTTTCGCTCCTGCGCTGGTCTGCAACGCCTGCGGCTGGAACGCCGGATGCAGCCGCTGCAGTGCGCGCCTGGTCTGGCATCTTCGCGATGCCGTCCTGCGCTGCCATTATTGCGGGCACCAGGAGCCGTTGCCACACGCCTGTCCGTCCTGCGGTAACCAGGATTTAAAGGGTCTGGGACAGGGTACACAACGTCTCGAACAATTGCTGGGGGAACACTTTCCGGGCGCGCGCGTCCTGCGCATCGACCGCGACAGCACCCGGCGCAAGCACGCCTGGCACGCAATGCAGGACGATATTCGTCGTGAACGCGTGGACATCCTGGTCGGTACCCAGATGCTGGCCAAAGGGCATGACTTTCCGAAGCTGACGCTCGTCGTCGTGGTCAATCCGGACAGCGCATTGTTCTCGACCGATTTTCGCGCCGCTGAAAAATTGTTCCAGCAGCTCATGCAGGTCGCGGGTCGGGCTGGGCGCGCTGATCTGCCGGGCGAGGTGCTCGTGCAGACGCAATTTCCCGAGCATCCGCTGTATCAGGCACTGGTGCGCCAGGACTACCGGAGCTTCGCCGAAGAACTACTCGACGAGCGGCGGCGCGCCGTGTTCCCGCCGTTTGTGTATCAGGCGCTCTTGCGCGCCGAATCGCAGAGCGAATCGATGTTGATGGATTTCCTCGGCTACGCGGCGAGCCAGGCTGGCATAGCGCGCGAGGCGGTCACGCTCTACGACCCGGTGCCGGCAACCATCGCAAAAATAGCAGGCCATCATCGTGGGCATGTGCTGGTGCAGTCCGCGTCGCGCGCGGAATTGCAGCGCTTTCTGTCCGAATGGCGTCCCCTGCTGGTCCAAAAAAAGGCCGCCCAGGTACGTTGGTCGCTTGATGTCGATCCGATAGAACTGTGACGGGCCGCCGTGATCGAGCCGGTATAATCGCCGTTTTTATTCGACGCAGCGCGCAATGAGCAATACCACGCCGGACTTGCGTTCTCATCTCACCGATTTACTGCATTCGGCCCTCCAGGTTGTTGCGCCGGGTGCCGCCGCCATTGCCGTGGTACTTGAGCGCCCCAAGTCTTTGCAGCACGGAGACTATGCTTCCAGCCTGGCGATGCAGCTCGCCAAACCGATGAAACGCAATCCGCGGGAACTCGCGCAAGCGCTGGTGGCCGCGTTGCCTGCGTCACCCATTCTGGACAAGGCCGAAGTTGCTGGCGCCGGGTTCATCAATTTACATTTGAAACCCGCCGCAAAGCAGCGGATCGTGCGTGAAGCCCTGGAACACGGACGGGCTTTCGGTCGCGTCAAGCTGGGGCGCGGGAGGAAGGTGCAGGTCGAGTTTGTTTCAGCCAATCCGACCGGGCCGTTGCACGTAGGGCACGGACGTGGCGCGGCATACGGGGCAAGTCTTTCCAGTCTGCTCGAAGCTGCCGGATACGAGGTGGCGCGTGAGTACTACGTCAACGATGCCGGCCGGCAGATGGATATCCTGGCGCTATCCGTGTGGATGCGCTATCTCGAAAGCAACGGAGCAACTCTGCCGTTTCCGACGAACGCCTACCAGGGGGACTATGTGCGCGATATGGCGCGTCAACTCGACGAGGCCCAAGGCAAGCGCTACCTGTATCCCGCCGCTGCCGTGTTGGACGGTGTGCCGTCGGTTGAAACCGACCCGGAAGCGCATCTCGACGGACTGATAGCGAACGCCAAGCAGCTGCTCGGCGCGGACTATGCCCGCCTGCATGACTTCGTGCTGACCGAACAGCTCGGCGATTGCCGTAACGACCTGGTCGAATTCGGCATCACCTTCGACTCCTGGTTCTCGGAGAGATCATTGTTCGATTCCGGTCTCGTCGAACGGGTCGTCGACAAGCTGGAGAAAAGCGGCCACCTTTTCCAGAAGGAGGGAGCGAAGTGGTTTCGCTCGACCGATTTCGGCGATGAGAAAGACCGCGTCGTGCAGCGCGGAAACGGGGAGTACACTTATTTCGCGTCCGATATCGCGCATCACCTCGACAAATACGAGCGTGGCTTCGACCGCATCATCAACGTCTGGGGTGCGGATCACCACGGCTACATCGCGCGTGTCAAAGGCGCGCTGCAGGCACTCGGCCTGGATTCTGAACGCCTCACCATTGCCCTGGTGCAGTTCGCCGTGCTCTACCGCGACGGCAAGAAGGCGTCGATGTCCACTCGCGCTGGTGAATTTGTCACGTTGCGTGAGTTGCGCAACGAAGTCGGCAACGATGCGGCGCGTTTTTTCTATGTGCTGCGCAAGAGCGACCAACACCTGGACTTCGATCTCGACCTCGCAAAATCACAGAGCAACGACAATCCGGTGTACTACATCCAGTACGCGCACGCGCGCGTCTGCTCGGTCATGGAGCAATGGGGCGGAAATCCGGCGGAGCTGGTCAACGCCGACCTGACCCCGCTCGTTGAAGAACAGGAATTGCAGATTTTGCAGAAATTGCTGGATTATCCGGAACAGATCGAAAGCGCAGCGCGCGAACTCGCGCCGCACCTGCTGGCGTTCTATCTCAGGGATCTCGCAGGTGGCTTTCACAGCTATTACAACTCCACGCGTCTTCTGGTCGAAGAGGATCGCATCAAGCTGGCACGACTGGCTTTGGCAGCGGCGATTCGCCAGGTATTGCGCAACGGACTCGAGATCCTTGGCGTGGGCGCCCCTGACAGGATGTAAGGTAAACTCCGCTAATGAGCCGGGACTATAAAAACAGTGGATCTGCCGCAGCCGCTGGACGCGGCAGTCCGATATGGGTCGGCATCCTGATCGGATTGCTGGTTGGTCTTTGCATTGCACTCGGCGTCGCCCTGTATATCAACAAGGGCGCCAATCCCTTTCTCCAGAAGCAGAAGGCCGCGGAGAAATCCGCAGAGAAATCCGCGGACCCGCAGAAGGAGTCTGCCGCCGCTGAGACATCGAAGCCGTCCCCGTCTGCTGGCGAGAGACACGCCAAGGTCGGCGAGGTCAAACCGCGCTTCGACTTCTACAAAATCCTGCCGGGTACCGAAGAAGCGGTGACGGACAAGGAATTCAAGCGGACTTCCCCTGCGGTGACCAAGGAAGTTTATTTCCTGCAGGTGGCGGCCTTCCAGAATCCTTCCGACGCGGACAATCTCAAGGCGCGCCTGGCTCTTGCCGGTATCGAGACCCAGATCCAGACCGCCACGCTGCCGGACGGCCAGGTTTGGCATCGCGTGAGAGTTGGTCCGTTCGCGAGCCAGGAGGAACTAAGCAAGTCACGTGCGGCTCTGAAGGAAAACAAGCTGGAAGCAAACCTGATCAAGGTTCGCGAATAGAATCGGTGATTGACAACATTACGGGAATGCCATGAATCAACTGCGCCCCATTTTTCTTGCCGCAATGACGATATTGGGCTTCATACTCGCGTCGGCTGTTGCAGCCAAGCCTGTGCTGGACATGGAATACAAGCTGATCGATCCACCTCAACCCCAGCCGGCCACGGTGAAGGGTGTCGAGGTGCTGGAGTTTTTCAACTACGCCTGCTCGCATTGCTATGAGTTCGAGCCGAACCTGAAGACCTGGCTGAAGAATAAACCGAAGAATGCGGAGTTCCGCCACGTCCCGGCGGTTTTCAATGAAGGCATGATCCCGCTTGCCAAGATCTACTACACGCTTGAAGAAACGGGATCGCTCGAAAAACTGCATGACAAAGTGTACTACGCGATCCATCAGCAACAGTTGAAGCTGACAGACCGGGCGATTTTGCTCAAATGGATCGGCGAACAAGGAGCGGACACCAGGAAATTCGAAGCGATCTTCGACTCCTTCAGTGTGAACAACAAGGTGCAGCGCGCCATGAAGATGACACGCGACTATCGTGTCCCGGGCACGCCTTATCTGATCATCGGCGGCCGTTACCTGACCGGCCCCTCAATGTCCGTGCGTGCCGATGGCACTGTCGATCATAACCGGCTCATGCAGGTACTGAATGAGCTGATCGATCTGAGCCAGGGCGGTCCGCGCTAAAACCCTTCCGCGGCGAGATCTTGATGCAACTCATTGCCGCGCTAAGCCGTGCGTGGCTGATGGGGGCGGGACTGCTGCTCGCATTGCTGCCCGGCGCCGTGGCAGCAGAACCGATGGAGGACGTGGATTACGTTCTCATCACGCCGCAGCCGGTGGCTGTCCCGGGCAGGATCGAAGTCATCGAGTTTTTTTACTACGACTGCGAATTCTGCAACCGCCTGGAACCGCGGTTGCAGTCGTGGTTGAAGGCTCTTCCCCAAGACATCTCCTTCCGACGCGTGCCGGCACTTCGGCGCACGGCCTGGGCCCCGCTTACCAGGGTCTATTTCGCCCTCGAACAACTCGGGGAAATCGAAAGGTTGCATGCGCAGGTTTATCAGGCCATACATCAGGGGGGGCTCAATCTTGGTAATTCCTCCGAACTATACAAATGGGCGCAAAGGTCCGGTCTCGATCGCGACAAGCTCGATCAGGTCCTCGACTCCGATCTGGTGACAGCGCAGGTGCAACGGGCGCGCGATGCGACCGTGGCGTATGCCATTCGTGCCACGCCCTCCTTCGTCGTGGATGGAAAATACATGACCAGTGGCCGCATGGTGGGCAGTCTGGAAGCGCTGTTGCCCATAGTCGATGGCCTGATCGACAAGTCGCGTGCGGAGCGCGCGCTGAAATGAAGGCGCCGGCCCGAAAAGTCATTATTACCGGCGCCTCGAGCGGCATAGGCAGAGCACTCGCCCTGGAATACGCCGCACACGGTGCCACGCTTGGCCTGATAGCGCGTCGCGCGGATGTTCTCACGCAACTTGCAGCGTCGCTGCCGGTTCCGTCCTACGCTTATGCCGTGGATGTAACGGATGCTCGCTCGCTGGCAATGGCGGCGGAGGACTTCGTCGCGCGCGTGGGGATTCCTGATGTTGTGATAGCAAATGCAGGGGTGAGTGCCGGTACGCTCACAGGCAATCCTGAGGACAACGCGGTGTTCGAAGAAATCATGGCGATCAACGTCATTGGAATGATGCTGACCTTTCAGCCCTTCGTCGAAGCGATGAAACGGCAGCGCGAGGGGGTACTGGCCGGGATCGCCAGCGTTGCCGGATTTCGCGGCCTGCCGGGTGCGTCAGCGTATTCCGCATCGAAAGCAGCCGCCATCTCCTACCTCGAAAGTTTGCGAGTCGAATTGCACGGCAGCGGTGTTTCGGTCGTCACGATTTGCCCGGGGTATATCGCCTCGTCGATGACCTCGATCAATCCCTATCGCATGCCGTTTTTAATGGATGCCGGGGTGGCCGCTTCGAAGATGGCTGCGGCGATCGCTGCGCGCAAAAGGTTTTACGTTCTGCCCTGGCAGATGGCGCTGGTCGGCTGGGTGTTGCGCCGGTTGCCGCGGCCGCTGTATGACCTGCTGTTCAAGCGCGCGCCGCGCAAGCCGCGTCGGCTGCCCCGCTGAATCCGCCGCGTTTTCAGTGTAAGGAGATTTCCAGCACCGACTCGAGGTCGGCTATCGCGATGGCCGGATCCTCCACTTTGATGGTGCGCATCCCCATGGCCCGCGCGGGCTTCAGGTTGGTGCCCAGGTCATCCAGATAGACCGCCTGCGACGCGGTTATGCCGAGTTGCTTGCACGCCCGCTCGAAGAACCGAATCTCGGGTTTGCGCACGCCGATTCTGGAAGATTCGATGACGACGTCGAACAAGTCGAGAATCCCCTTCCATTCGCCGGCGCGCTCCGGGTCACGCTCAAACCCTCGCCCAGGCCCGGCGGCTACGTTATTGGTGACGCAGGCATTGGTAAAGTGGCGCTTGCAGGCCTTGAGTGCTGCGACCATGGCCGGCCGGACTTCACCATAAAGGAGATCGATGACATCAAGCCCGCGCACTTCGTGACCGGCGGCCCGGGTCTCCGCGGCGAAAACTTCGTCGAACTCATGAGGCGACAGTTCCGATCGTTCGAAACGCGCCCAGGCATTGTCGTCGTGGTTGCGTGCATTGATGCCGCGCAGGAAATCGGCAGGCAGTCCGCGTTCCCTCTCGAACTGGTGAAACGCCAGAAAGGGACTTTCGGTCATCACGCCGCCGAAATCCCACAGCACGGCGCGTATCGCCGGATTGGGCATCGCTATTTCTTGGCCTTTTTGTAGGCGTCCACGGCGCGCTTGAGTTCCTTGTATTGCTCGCAGGGAATCGGCGAGCAGATCTTCTGAAGATCCGCGAGGTGCCTTTCTGCCTTGGGAAGGTCGCCGGTCAGAAGATAGGCTTCGCCGATGTATTCATGTGCGTGCCTGTTGGTCGGATCCAGCCTCAGCGCTTCGTTGTACTGGGCGAATGAAGCGTTGAATTGTCCGGTTTTGCGATAGGCATAACCCAGCAAATTGTGCGCATCGGCGTTGTTCGGCTCGGCTTGCACCGCCTTCGTCAACAGCTCGATGGCCTTGTTCCACTCCTGCGATTCCAGGGCTTTCCTGCCCGCCACGAAGTTTGTGTCACTGCTCTCGTTGGATTCCTCCGCGCCCATATTCGCCATGGCCCCCGGCAGGATGATCAGACTCAGGACGGCAAGCATTGAGGTAATCAATAATTTCCGGAATTTCTGCATTTCCTCCTCCGTTCGAGATAGTTGCCGGCTCATTTGGCGACTCGCGCCGCCATGCTTATTCGACTGTGACAGACTTTGCCAGGTTGCGCGGTTTGTCGACATCGGTGCCTTTGATAAGCGCGGCATGATACGCGAGCAGCTGCAGTGGCACTGTGTGCACGATGGGGCTCATGTAACCTGTGTGTTCGGTCATGCGGATGATATGGACCCCGTCGCCGGCCTGAATTTGGGTGTCGGCATCGGCGAACACGTAGAGCTCGCCACCGCGGGCGCGCACTTCCTGCAGGTTGGACTTGAGTTTCTCCAGCAGCGCATCATTCGGGGCGATCGCGATGACCGGCATGTCCTTGTCCACCAGTGCCAGCGGTCCGTGCTTGAGTTCGCCGGCCGGATAGGCCTCCGCGTGGATGTAGGAAATCTCCTTGAGCTTGAGCGCGCCTTCCATGGCAATCGGATAGTGCATGCCACGACCGAGGAACAATGCATGCTGTTTATCGGAAAAACGCTTCGCCCATTTTGCCACCTCCGATTCGAGCGTGAGCACCTGTTGCAGTGCGGCAGGCAGGTGTCGCAGGGCTTGCAGATGCTTTTGTTCATCCGCCGTGGAAAGCCGGCCTCGCGTTTTTGCCAGCACCAGCGTCAGCAAGAACAGCGCCGCGAGTTGAGTCGTGAAGGCCTTGGTCGAGGCTACGCCGATCTCCGGTCCGGCACGCGTGAGAAATTTCAGACTGGCGTGCCGGATCAAGGTGCTTTCCGCCACATTGCATATTGCGAGTGTGAGGTTCTGCCCAAGCGATTTGGCGAACTGCAGCGCGGCAATCGTATCTGCGGTTTCTCCTGATTGGGATATGGCGATGACCAGTGCGTCGGGATTCGGCACACTCTCCCGATAGCGGAATTCACTGGCGATCTCGACCGAGCAGGGAATGCCCGCGACGGCCTCGATCCAATAACGTGCCACCAGACCGGCGTGATAGCTGGTTCCACAGGCGAGCACGGTTACAGCTTTGATCCGCTTCATCGTGCTGTCGGCCTCGACGCCGAACAACTGCGGCACGATCGATTGGGCGCCGATAACCATCTCCAGCGTATTGGCCACCGCGCCCGGCTGCTCGAAGATTTCCTTCTGCATGTAGTGACGGTACGGCCCGAGTTCTACCGCGTCTGCGGACAATGTGCTTTCGTGCACGGGGCGGGTCACTTCGCTGCCTGTGCTGTCGCAGATGCGCACGCCGTTTAATCCGATCTCGGCCACATCGCCTTCTTCGAGATAGACGATCTTCTTGGTGACCTGCAGCAGGGCGGAAGTGTCCGACGCGGCGAAGTTTTCACCTTTGCCCAGTCCCAGCAGCAGCGGCGCACCCTTGCGCGCCACTACCAGCATTTCCGGATTCCTCTCGGACAACACTGCAATCGCGTAAGCGCCACGCAACTCGGCGACGGCCTTGCGTACGGCGGCGAACACGTCGCCAACCTCCTTCCAGTACAGATGAATCAGATGCGCGACGACTTCGGTGTCGGTATCGGATGTGAAGCGATAGCCAATAGCCGAAAGCCGTGCGCGCATCTCTTCGTGATTTTCGATGATGCCGTTGTGAACGACCGCAAGGCCGTCTTCGCTGATATGGGGGTGCGCGTTACGCTCCGATGGAACACCGTGCGTGGCCCAGCGGGTGTGAGCGATACCGAGATTGCCGTGCACCTTCGCCTGATCGACCATCTCCGCGAGCGAAGCCACGCGACCGATGCTGCGCAGGCGGTGCAGACCGGCATTGACTACCGCGAGGCCGGCAGAGTCGTAGCCGCGGTATTCGAGTTTGCGCAGGCCTTCCAGCAGGATGGGAACAATGTCGCGGCGGGCGACCGCCCCTACTATTCCACACATGGAGTTAGTGACCGGTGATAAGTGAGACGCCAAACATTGCGGATGCGATATTCGTTACTTTGCACTCTTCCTGACCGGACGTTTCCACCCGGGCACTGACATCTGCTTGGCGCGCGAAAGGGTCAGTTCATCCGCGGGCGCATCCTTGGTGATCGTGCTGCCCGCGCCAATGGTTGCGCCGCGACCGATCGTCACCGGCGCAACCAGCTGGGTGTCGGAGCCGATGAATGCATCGTCGCCGATGACCGTGCGGTATTTGTTGACGCCGTCGTAGTTGCAGACGATGGTGCCCGCACCGATATTGACGCGGCTGCCGACGGTCGTGTCGCCGAGATAGCTCAGGTGGTTGGCTTTGGACTTGTTGCCGACTTCGGTACCCTTGGTCTCGACGAAGTTGCCGATGTGTACCTCGTCCGCCAGCCGTGTGCCCGGACGCATTCGGGCGTAAGGGCCGATCCTGCAGTTCGCGCCGATGATGGCGCCATCGAGGTGAGAGTAAGGCGCGATCTCGCTGCCTGCCCCGATTTCGACATTCTTCAGCACGCAACCGGCACCGACTTTGACTTCATCCGCCAGCCGGACCTTCCCTTCGAAGGTGCAGTTCACGTCGATGAAGACATCACTTCCGCAATCGAGTTCACCACGTAAATCGAAACGCCATGGATCGGCCAGTGTTGCCCCACGCGCCATCAGATTGCGGGCGTTCTGCAATTGATGAACGCGCTCGAGGAAGGCAAGCTGCTCTTTGCTGTTCACACCCAGGATCTCCCAGTCGTCCGCCGGCTGGGCCGAGGTCACTTCGGTTTTCGAAGCGATTGCGAGCGGCACCACGTCGGTCAGGTAGTACTCTTTTTGCGCATTGTGATTGGTCAGCTTCGACAGCCAATGGTGCAACAGGTCAGTGGGCGCGCAGAGAATACCGGTATTGATCTCGCGGATCCCTTTTTCCCGGGCACTTGCGTCCTTTTCTTCGACTATGCGGACAATGCTGCCAGTTTTATCGCGCACGATGCGGCCGTATCCCGCTGGATCGCCGAGCGTCGCGGTAAGCAATCGCAGGCCCGGTCTGGAGATGAGATTCTCAAGCGTGGCTTCGCGTGTCAGCGGTACGTCCCCATACAACACCAGGGTTGTTCCGCCCGCCCGCAAGTAAGGCAGGGCTTGCTGGACCGCATGACCGGTGCCGAGCTGCGGCTCCTGGCGTACGAATTCAACGGCTGCATTTTCGAATGCGGATGCAACTGCATTGCCGCCATAGCCGTAGACGACAATTGTGCAATCGGACCGCAGTGCAGCGGCGCGCTCGAGCACGTGACCCAACATCGGTTTGCCGCCGATTGCGTGCTAGACCTTGGGAAGTCCGGAGTGCATGCGCGTACCCTTGCCCGCGGCAAGGATCACGACGTTGAGTGGGGCTTTTTTCACGGGGCAACGCGAAGGTAACGCCGGGAATTATCGCACAAGCATCCCGATGAGTTAATGCGGATTGCCGCCCCGCAAATCAGCGATTGCATCAGCGGCCTGTTTGGCCTGCGTAAACCCATTCGAGCAACGCGTCCTGCACAGGCTGTGCATCGCGTGCGCCGGGGTGGTTGATGATCAGAACGACGACGAGCATCCGGCCCTGCATATCGAGGGTGTAGCCGGCGAGTGCGCGTACGCCTTCGATATAGCCCGTCTTCACGTGAGCCTGTCCCGCAACCGGAGAATTGTTCAGTCGCCTCCTCATCGTGCCGTCGATCGCCGTCAACGGCAGGGAGGCCATGTATTCCGGCATGAATGGGCTCCGATAGGCGGCGATCAGCACTTGGGCGAGGTGTCGGGAATTGATTCTGTCCACACGCGACAACCCCGCGCCGTTCTCGACCACAAGCTCGGGAAAGGAAAGTCCACGCCGGACTAGCCATTCGCGCAGTGTGCGTTGTGATTTTTCGAGGGTAGCGGGCGGATCCTCACGCACGCCCAGGGTGAGAAAGATCTGCCGTGCCATGACGTTGATGCTGAATTTGTTGACCTCGCGGATCAATTCGGAGAGCGGCGGGGATTGCCAGGTGATAAACAGTTCTGCCGTCGCAGCAAGCTCGGCGTTCAGCGCGCGGCCTGACCAGCTGCCACCGACCTGCTGCCAGAACTGCCGGAACAGCGTTGCCGCGTACTCGTTCGCCGAGAGCAGGCTGAAATAGCGAAACTTTTCGCCGCAGCCCGATGGAAACACACCAGAAAACGTCAGGGTAGTTTCATCGATCCCGGGCTTTCCCGGCCAGGTGTCGCAGCTTCCCGGCCCGAGACGAAGGTTGTTCACCAGCCGTAACTGCGGCAGGGCTGGGTCCGAGAATATGCCGACCGCCTGTCTTTTTTCGTCCGGCACGAACTGGAGCCGGAAGGCCTTGTAATTGATCAGCAGCGCGTCCGGCCCGACGTTATAAGGCCGCGACGGCTCGCCATCGAACAGCGCAGGATCGTGGTTGTCGATGGCGAAGAAGCTGCGGTCGAGCAACAAATCACCCGTGATGTCACGCACGCCGCGGTTGCGAAGATCACGCAGAAACAGCCAAAGGCTCTCCACGCTGAATTTCGGATCGCCATAGCCCTTCAGCACCAGATTGCCGTCAAGCCGGTCGCCGTCAAGCTTCCCATCCAGCCAGGCTTCGGTCTTCCATGTATACGCCGGTCCGAGCAATTCGAGCGCCGCGAACGTGATGAGCAACTTTATCGTGGAGGCTGGATTGAGCGCCCGGTCGGCACCGAAGGACAAGACTTCGCGGTCGGTGGTTAGGTCATGCACATAGACACCGACCTCGCTTTCGGGAACGCCGGCCTGCGCCAGGGCGGCGGCTATGCTCCCCGGCAGCTTGTTCAGCGCGGCAGCGCAAACGGTCGCCGGCAGTACGGCGAGCAGCAAGACGATGAATCGGATACGCATGGACATCAGGAATCCGATTGCAGGAAGCCTAGCGCCATGATCATCGCCGCAGAACGCACGATAGATGCCGTTGGTCGTCATTGTTACTGCCCCCCAGGAGCTGATTGAATCGAAATAACGGTTGCCGTCGAAGTCATACAGCCACATCCCGTCGCTGCGCGCAATCGGCACCAGCAGTATTTATCCGTGGTGCTGCATCTGGGTACAGGGATGCCGGACGCGGCGCAGTAAGACATTTTTTAGCTGGCTGATCAAGCAGGAGGTCTGGCGGGCCGCCGTCCCGAAGGTCATGGAATCGGGCATCGTTGATGCTTGATCTTTTGCGGGTGCGTACATTCCGATGCAAAGGAGTCAAGGATGAACTTGCTGGAAACCATCACCGAGCACATGTCAGCCAAACCCCTGCCTTTGGTCGCGATCACGGTCGCGGCGGTGCCATGTCCCGACACGCCAGTGATCCTGACGCTGCATTGGCATGGCTTCGTCGAGGAAAAAATCATCGAACGTGAAGAAGCCGAGACGGTGGCTTACAAGCCCATTCCGAGTTCAGCGCTTCAGGTTAACGGGCGTTGGAGCGACTTGGCCATGCTGGATCGGGCGGCAATGGAAGCGGGCTGGGAACTCGGTGCCTGGGATGTCGCCCGCGCCGAGCGAGCAGGATGTACTCGCGCGGGGGCGGATTCCAGCGAAGCCCTCGCATGTTTGCAGGCGTTCGGGTCGTTTCCCTACGGATTCAACGATTTCCCGGTTGTGGAGGCAGAAGCACCAGATGCCGCCGAGCTGGTTACTCTTGCGGCTCGTCGAGGCTATCTGATGTGGATGTTCCGTCCGGTTTATCGCGGTATCTGGGCGGAGTTTGCCGATGACGCCACATTGTGTGCGGATGGCACGCGCACGCCGCCGTGCCCGATTATGTCGGTACCGCCCATAGGCAAGGGTTCCAACAAAACCGTGTATCGTTTTGGCGTGCCGGGCTCCTCCTCCCTCATCAACTGAGCTGCGTCAGCACGCTGCTGCCGACTTAGAGCGAGTACGTCCCTTACCTCTTATGTAAGCGCCCGCTTACATCCCGTTTGGCTTGGTCCCGCCCTCGCGATTAGCCACAGGCCTTGAATTCTGGTGCCTGTGCCCTTATTATTAGCACTCGCAAGCATTGAGTGCCAATCGAGAGTTCGCGCTCGATTTATCGTCCATAACGAGGAGAGTTCAAATGAAAATCCGTCCTTTGCACGACCGCGTCATCGTCAAACGTCTCGAGGAAGAGCGCAAGACCGCTTCCGGAATTGTGATTCCCGATACCGCCGCCGAGAAGCCCGACCAGGGTGAGGTGATTGCGGTTGGCAATGGCAAGGTTCTGGAAGACGGCAAGGTCCGCCCGCTGGATGTCAAGAAGGGCGACAAGATCCTGTTCGGCAAGTATTCCGGCCAGACCGTCAAGGTTCACGGCGAAGAACTGCTCGTGATGCGCGAAGAAGACATCATGGGCGTCGTCGAAGCAGCCTGAGTCCACCATCAAGTTCCACCTCTATATTTTCAGGAGCAAATACCAATGTCAGCAAAAGACGTCAAATTCCATGACTCAGCCCGTGCCCGCATCATGGCTGGAGTCAACATCCTGGCCGACGCGGTCAAGGTGACCCTGGGCCCGAAGGGCCGCAATGTGGTGTTGGAGCGCTCCTTTGGCGCCCCCACCATTA
>JANOGH010000227.1:0-4140 GCA_031414075.1 Betaproteobacteria bacterium
TCCGCGATGGCACGTCCCCCGAGCCGGGCAAGCGATCGCGTGGCGGGCTGGTTGCAGGCTACCTTTCCGGCTCCACTGGCGCGCAGGCCTACGTGGCGTCAATGAAACCTGGCGCCCACGAATACCACGGCTTCAATCTGCTGGCAGGCGACGGTGGCGGCGTGCATTACGTCTCGGACAAAGAGGACGGATCCATGATGCTGGCGGCGGGGGTTTACGGATTGAGCAATCATTTTCTCGACTCATCCTGGCCAAAAGTCGAACGCGGCAAACTTGCCCTGCGCGAAGCTATTGCCGGAGCAGCCACGCCGGACACATTGACCGAGACGCTGCTGGCGGCGCTTGCAGATCGCAGCATCGCCGAGGAGCGCACGCTGCCGAGCACGGGAATCGGCAAGGATTGGGAAAAGCTGCTTTCCGCCGCCTTCATTGGCGCGCCGGGCTATGGCACACGCGCCTCCACGGTGCTGCTGATGGATCATGACGGCGAGGTCCATTTCCGCGAGCGCTCGTTCGGCGAGCGCGGTGAACTGATCGAAGACCGGCGCTACCGGTTCGCTCTTGCCCAGGACCTGATATGAAAACTCGTTCACCGCGGAGGACGCAGAGGACGCGGAGGTAGGGCAGAAAAGAAGAAGGATTCGATAGTCAAACCCCGGTATCGGCGGTCATTTTGGCACCGTGCGCGCTTTTAACCCTCGCATGCTTTTTTCTGGTTTTCCTAAAAGGGTACTCCACGCTATCGCGAGGGTATCCGCGTCCTTAAGGCGCAGCACTTACGGCCGAAGCTGCTGCGACCTCTGCGGTGAGGGCGTCTTTAGGGGCCGCTAGAGATCGCGCCACATCCGGCGATGGAGAATTCCCGCCTCCAGGAACTCTTCGCCTTCCGCCTGGAAGCCATGGCGCAGATAAAATGGCACGGCCTGAACTTGCGCATTCAGCAGCACGCGCTGCATGCCGAGCGCGCCCGCAATTTGCATCAGGCCCGTGAGCAGCGCACTGCCGGCGCCCCGGCCGCGCCATTCCCGGAGAACCGCCATGCGTCCGATGTGGCCGTCGGGAAGGAGCCGCGCAGTCCCGATCGGTAGGCCGTCCACTGATGCCACGACGTGGCGCGACTGCGCGTCGGACTCATCCCACTCCATTTCGGCCGGCACGGATTGTTCGCGGATGAAAACCTCCTCTCGCAACGATTGGAGGATTTTGCGGTCGACCGACCAGTCAGCGGGGCGGACGACTATTTTCGGTCTCGGCTTCATCTGCGCGGAATCTGCCGTTGCGCCTGCTCAAACCCGGTGCAACTGTTTTTTCCAGGTTAAACGGTCGCCCCGCCGCTGACCTCGATGACCGCGCCGTTGATGTAGCTGGCTTCGTCGGAAGCGAGGAAGGCGTAGGTGTTGGCGATCTCTTCCGGCTTCGCCAGGCGTCCGAGCGGCACGCGGTCGATCATCGCCTGCATGACTTTCGCCGGAATGGATTTCAGGATCGTGGTTTCGACGAAACCCGGGCACACGGCGTTGGCGCGGATGCCCTTGCGCCCGAGTTCCCGCGCCCAGGTCTTGGCCATGCCGATGACGCCGAACTTGCTCGCGGCGTAATTGGTCTGGCCGAAATTACCGTACAGGCCGACCACCGAGGACGCATTAAGGATCACGCCGGCGTTCTGCGCGATCATGATGTCCACCACGGCGCGAGCACAGTTGTAGGTGCCCTTGAGGTTGACGTCGATTACGCGTTCAAATTGTTCGTCGGACATCTTGCGGAACATCGCATCGTCGACGATGCCGGCGTTGTTGACCAGCACATCGATGCGGCCGTACTGGTCCATCACGCCTTTCACCATGGCGGCGATGCTCGCCTTGTCGGTGACATTCATCGTGAACCCGATTGCCTGACCCCTTTTGGCCACGATATCCGCGACGACCTCGTCGACCGCTTTGCGATCGAGATCACAGACCACGACTTTGGCGCCTTCCGCTGCGAACTTCAGGGCGGTAGCTTGCCCGATACCGCGCGCCGATCCCGTGATAATCGCCACCTTGTCTTTCAGCCTCATCGGACCATTCTCCGTGTTGTGCCCGCATGGGCCGGCGGCACTCTACCCAATTGCGTTGCGATGCACAACCGAACAGAAATCAGTCCCGCGTGGGGGCTTCGGCGATCTCCACGGGCGTTCCCGCCTCGACCAAGTCGAACAATTCCATGACATCGCGGTTGTGCATGCGTATGCAGCCGATGGAGCCCGGCTGGCCCATGGTGCGGGAATCGGGACTGCCGTGGATGTAGATGTAACGACGCATGGTGTCGACGTCGCCCAGCCGGTTGAACCCCGGTTCGCAGCCCGACAGCCACAGTATCCGGGTCAGCATCCAGTCGCGCCCGGGAGAATTTGCGTCGAGCTCGGGACCGAAGATTTCCCCGGTAAGACGGCGTTTGACAAACACGGCGTTTTCCGGCGCGCCCCCGCCGATCTTGGCGCGGATGATGTGGCGACCCCTCGGTGTGCAGAAACTGCCGTTCTTCTCGCCGGCGCCGTTCTTTGCGGTCGAAATCCTGTAGCACTTGAGGACGCGACCGTTTTCACTCAGCTCCAGTGTCTGCCCGGGAATGCTGATGCGGATGGCTTTCATTGGCCGGCCGCCGTCCTTCGGCCGCGGAAGAAACCGGTCAGCAGATCGCTGCATTGCTCCGCCATCAGGCCGGCTTCGACCGCGGTATGGTGATTGAGGCGCTCTTCGGCGAACAGGTTCACCACACTGCCGCAGGCACCGGTCTTGGGATCCGAGGCGCCGAATACCAGGCGGGCAATGCGCGCATGCATGATGGCCCCTGCACACATTGCACAGGGCTCGAGGGTTACGAAGAGCGTGCAATCGGTGAGGCGGTAGTTGCCTAGTACCGAAGCCGCGGCACGCAAGGCCAGGATCTCGGCATGCGCCGATGGATCGTGCCGGCCGATTGGCGCATTGGACCCCGCCCCGATAATCTGGCCGGCTTTGACGATAACGGCTCCAATCGGGACTTCGCCCGCTTCCGACGCTTCATGCGCCAGCGCCAGCGCCACGCGCATGAATTCCTCGTTTGAACCGTTCTTTATCAGATACTTATTATTCATATTGCAACAATATCGTAAATATCGAATCGTGCGCCGGAGCGCGGTCCACCCCTCAATTTTCGCACGCTGGATCGACTCGATGCCGCAATTGCCGGAGAAACGATCTGGTCCCATGCGCTCTCCAAAAGGCAACCGGGTGCTGCAAATACGCGGAATTCATCGCGTTTGGCCGAACTGCTCCCGCAGACCGTTCACGGTGTCGGGCTCGCCGCGAACGCGGAAAAACGCTCCCTCACTGTCGGCGCGCTCCTCCAGCACCTTGCAGTTCGCGAAGATCTCGCCGCGCAGTTGCTGTGCCGACCAGGGCAGGAATAGCTCGGCCTCGACGAGGTTTCTCTGGAAAAACGCCCCGATCGCCGCGTGCAGCTTCGCGACATCGCCCTCGCGGCGTGCACTCATCACCATGCACTCCGGAAACTGCAGGCGCAGCGCCGCTTCGCGCGCGGCTTGTGCTGCCGCATCGCCGACGCAGTCGATCTTGTTGAAGACACGGATGCGCGGCACGGCCTGCGCACCGATCTCGTGCAGCACTTCGTCGGTCACCGCGAGCTGCCGTTCGAACCCGGGATCGCTCGCGTCGATGACGTGGATGAGCAGCGACGCCTCGACTGCTTCCTCGAGCGTCGACTTGAACGACGCGACCAGGTCGTGCGGCAGGTTCTTGATGAAACCGACCGTGTCGCTGACCAGCACGCGCGGCACGCTCTCCGGGTGCAACGCGCGCACCGTGGTATCAAGCGTCGCGAAGAGCTTGTTGGCGACCAGCACCTCGCTACCGGTGAGGGCACACATCAGCGTGGACTTGCCCGCGTTCGTGTAGCCGACAAGCGCCACGCGCGCGAGCCCCTGGCGCTCCTGCCGCCGCGCGCGCTGCGTTTTGCGCTCGACGTCCATCGCGGCGATCTCCTGCTGCAGCTCGGCGATGCGGTTGCGGATCTTTTGCCGGTCCAGCTCGCTATGCGCCTCGCCCGCGCCGCGGCCGCCTACACCGCTGCGCTGACGTCCCTTCGGCCCCGCCAGCTTCG
>JANOGH010000228.1:0-1781 GCA_031414075.1 Betaproteobacteria bacterium
CATCGCTGCTCGACGATTCGGTTGCACTCCCGGGACTCGCATTCACAGCGAGCTTTAGCCTTGCCAGCGCGTTGGGGATGTCCCCGGCGAGGATCGCGCTCGGCACCGTGCCGCTGTGGCCCATGGCCTTGAGCAGTTGCACGGCGATATCGCCGGCCATGGTGAAACTGCCGACTTTGCTATCGAACTTGATGAGCATGATGACGTAGAGGGTAGCAGTGATTTGGCGTGGCGGTTGATTTACAAATTCCGGAAAAACGATTCAATGCGGCCGTATCGCGCAGGTCGGGGCTGTTTGCCGCGACGATTTAAACCGTCGGGTTGGCGATTTATAGGGTAAATTACGTACCCAAGCTACGTTCAATTGGGGGAGTCGAGGTCAGTGGCACTGCCGCAGGTAATCGAACCGATTGTGGAAGCTATTTCGGGGTTCTTCCAAACCCTGCCGGCGTTCCTCCACTCCCTGCTTACTGAAAATCTCGCCGTCGCGGGTCTCGCGGCCCTGATCGGTGCCATCATCGCCGGTTTGGTCACCAGCCTGGTCCATCGCAGGATCCGCACAGGCGAGGCGCGCGGGATGGCGAGTTCCATGGCGTCCAACGCCGAAGCCTCCAAACTGGCGCAAGAGCAGTATCGAACGCTTTTCCAGAGCAGCCCGGTTCCGGCCTTCATCTGCGACACGCGCAAGTGGCGTCTTCTGGAAGTCAACGAAGCCGCAGCGCGCGAGTACGGCTATTCGCGCGAAGAGCTGCTGAAGATGACGCTCCTCGACCTCGGTCCGCCGGAAGACGCGGCGCGCGTGACGGAAACCCTGATGGCCCTCGGACCGACTTCCGGAGAAGTGGGTACCTGGCGGCACCGGAAAAAGGACGGAACGGCGATCGAAGCCGAAATGGTTTCTTTCCGCATGCAGTTTGATCGGCAGCAGGCGCGTGTCGTCATTGCCCGGGACGTTACCCGCCGCAAGCATACGCACGAGGTGATGTGGCGAGATCTCGAGCGCTTCGGGCTCGGTTCGAAAGCGACCAGCGACGCCATGCTGGACTGGGATCTTGTGACCGACCAGCTCTGGCGCAGCGAGAATTATGAACAGCTGTTCGGGCACGGCGAACCGGACGCCGGAACCAGCATGGCTGCCTGGTTCGAACACGTCCATGCGGACGATCGTGTACGCGTTCAGGAGCAGCTTCTGGCCCTGATCAAATCAGCCCACAACCAGTGGAGCGACGAGTTCAGGCTCGTGCGCGCGGACCAGAAGGTCGTGCATGTCTTTGCGCGAGGCCATGTAAGCCGCGCCGAGGACGGGTCGGCGCGCCGCATGAACGCGGTGCTGCAGGACATCACCGAACGCAAGGAGCAGGAAGAGCGCACGCGCTTCCTTGCCGACCATGACGAACTGACCTCGTTGCCGAACCGCAGCCTGTTCCGGCAGGCACTGAACAAGGCGCTGCAGCGCGCCGAGCGCAGCGGCAAGATGCTGTCCGTCCTGTTCTTCGATCTGGATCGCTTCAAGAACATCAACGACAGCCTCGGCCACGACGCGGGGGATGAAGTACTGCGGGCGGTTGCGGAACGGCTCAGCACATGTGTGCGCAAAGTCGACATGGTCGCGCGATTTGGCGGCGACGAATTCGCGGTGCTCACGGAAGGGCTGACGGCGGAAGATCAGGCCAGCACGGTCGCGCGCAAGATCATGGAAGCGTTGTCCAAGCCCATGATCCTCGCCGGCCGGCAATACCGCCCGGCGGCCAGCATCGGCATCAGCACCTATCCGACCGACG
>JANOGH010000229.1:0-1619 GCA_031414075.1 Betaproteobacteria bacterium
TCGAAATTCTGATCGATGACGAGCACGGTGAGACCGGCATCGCGTGCCCGGATCGCGCACGGCAATCCGGAACACCCGGCACCGATGACGACAAGATCCACCTCGTAGTCCCACTTGATGCCGTCGGCGCTCGTCCCTTGCGCGGAAGGCGTGGTGGCGCAGGCGCCGAGCGTTGCGGCGCCGACACCGGCCGCCATGCCTCGCTTGATGAAATTTCGCCGGCTGACTGATGTGCTTTCCTGGAATTTGCGTTCTTCCGGTTTGATGTCTCGCTTTCTGGCCATGTCCTCTCTCCCTGTTCCTGTGGATGCGTGTGCTCGTCACCTGTTTCGGCAAACCGCGGAGTTTGCCTTCCGGGCACCTTACGTCCATGGCGCGAGCGCGGCAAGTTTCAGGAATATGGAACCAAGCTCAATGTCCTTAATAAGGTCCCTTCCCCCGCATGCGGGGGAAGGTTAGCCAGACCGCCACCTCCGAATACCGTGCCAGCCATGACTCGCTTTCAAATGTACGCCTGCGCTGTCGGCCTGATAATCAGTTCGGGCACCGACACATGCGGGGGCAGCGTCGCCACGAACAGCACGGCGTTGGCCACGTCCTCCGGCTTCATCATCTTCGCCCGCTGCTCGGCCGTGTCAGGCGTTGGCCGCGTCAAGCGTTGCGGCGTATCGATCGCACCGGGGTAAATGCTGCTGACGCGGATACCGCTTTCCCGTTCCTCGTTAGCCAGACAACCCGCCAGAGCGTGCAAACCGAACTTGCCCGCCGCGTAGCCGGCTCCCGCGGCGAGGTGGGTCCGTTTGCCCGAGATCGAGTTCACGTTCACGATCACGCCGTCCTTGCGTTCCAGCATTTGCGGCAACACTTCGTGTATGCAGAAAAAGGCGCCGTCGAGGTTGGTGCGAACCAGCTGGTTCCATGCGTCGACTGTCAGTTCGCGCAACCGGCGGGCCTTGATGTTGGTCCCCGCGTTGTTGACGAGCACGTCTATTCGGCCGAAGTGCCTGGTTGTCTTGTCGACGAGATCGTGCACCTGCCCGGGATCGGTGACATCGGTCGGCACGATCAGAATGCTATCGCCGCCGGGGATCCCGGCCGCCGCCTGCTTCAGCTTGGCAGCATCACGGCCGGCAATGGCGACGCGGGCTCCTTCTGCGAGAAACAAACGGGCGGTCGCCTGACCCAGGCCGCTCCCCCCGCCCGTAACCAGCGCAACCTTGCCGTCAAGTTTCCCCACGCTACTCCACCTTGATGCCCGCATCCTTGATCACCTTTGCCCACCGCGGGATCTCAGACTTGATGAGCGCCGCGAACTCGGCGGGTGATTTGCTGCCGAAGGCTTCCGAACCGGCGTCGGCCAATTTGGCGCGCATGTCGGATTCGAGCGCCTTGACGGTTTCGAGATGGAGCTTGCTGACGATTGCAGCCGGGGTCCCGGCGGGCGCGTACAATCCCGACCACCCCGCGACTTCGAAGCCCGGATAGCCCGACTCGGCGATGGTCGGCACCTGCGGGATCACCTCATAACGCTTCAACGTGGTCACCGCGAGTGCGCGCAGCTTCCCGTCGCGCACCATGGGCAGTGCAAAGTTTGACAAGGCGAACGCCATCGCGACGCG
>JANOGH010000230.1:0-8155 GCA_031414075.1 Betaproteobacteria bacterium
AAAGTACTGCTCAAGCATTGCCCGCTCTCATTTGGTGCCGACGGGGAGACTCGAACTCCCACGGGTTTCCCCACCACCCCCTCAAGATGGCGTGTCTACCAATTTCACCACGTCGGCATACCCTGCGGCGCCGGACGAGAGGCCGATCTCTTGCAAGCTCGAGGGTCTTGCGCCTCACTCCCCGCGCCACGCCGCTACTTCGGTATTTCGTTCGCCTTAGAATCGCCGCCAGACGGATACGGTGCCGGAGTGCCTGGCACCGGGACGCTCTTGACCGGCTCGACCGGCGATTCCTGATGCGTGGACATCACGCCTTCCGGCCGGCCCTTGTGGCTGGATACATAGGTGAGTCCGAGGCTGGTGAGAAAAAACACCGCCGCCAGGACTCCCGTGGTCCGGCTCAGGAAATTGGCCGACCCGCTGGAGCCGAACAGGCTGCCGGCGGAACCGCTACCGAACGCCGCACCCATGTCCGCACCTTTGCCGTGCTGAAGCAGCACCAAGCCGATCACGCACAATGCAGCCAGTACATGAAGAATCAGAATCAAGGTTTCCATTATTTTATCCCATCGTTTCAGCCATCTGCCGCCTGGCAGATGGAGAGAAATTCTTCGGCCACCAGCGAAGCGCCGCCAATTAAACCGCCGTCCACATCCGGCATGCCGAACAACTCCATCGCATTGGCCGCTTTGACGCTGCCGCCGTACAGGATCGGCATCGACGCGGAGAGACTCTTGTCCCGCGCTGCCAGGGTCCCGCGCAAGAAGGCATGCACCGCCTGCGCCTGATCCGGCGTTGCCGTCTTGCCCGTGCCGATCGCCCAGACCGGCTCATACGCCAGCACCGACGCCTTCAATCCTTCGACTCCGAGGCGATCCGCTACCACACCAAGCTGGCGGCCAACCACTTCTTGCGTGACGCCCCGCTCGCGCTCCGCCAGCGTTTCGCCGACGCAAACGATCGGTACCATGCCTTGGGCCAATACAGCCTGGGCCTTTAGCGCAACCGTAGCGTCATCCTCGCCGAACACCTGCCTGCGTTCGGAATGCCCGACAATCACATAACGACAGCCAAATTCGCGCAGCGTTCCGGCGGAAACTTCGCCGGTAAAGGCACCTTTTGGATGTTGGCTGACGTTTTGTGCGCCCCAGGCCGCTTTCGACCCCGCCAAAGCCGACTGGGCCTGGGCCAGGTAAGGAAACGGGACACAAACCACGGCGTGGGCCCTGCTGAGACCGCCCGCAGCCACCGCGACCTTGTCGAGGAGGGCCTGGTTTTCCGGGAGACTGCCGTGCATCTTCCAGTTGCCCACCACCAGCCGCTGCCGCATGCGCTATCCCGCCGAAAAAACTGGTGGATTTTACCCGTCAGGGCAAGGGGGGGTCAATGTTGGCTGCATCCCGGCGCAGGGAAGGCTAAGAACTGCCGGTACCGCTTGCTGCCGGCCAATGCAACCGGTGGGCAATTCGGTCAGCCGAAGCGGCCCGTAATGTAATCTTCGGTGGCCTTGTTCTTGGGCTTGATGAAGATGGTGTCGGTGGCATCGAATTCGATCATCTCGCCGAGATACATATAGGCAGTGAAGTCCGACACACGCGCCGCCTGCTGCATGTTGTGGGTCACGATCAGGATCGTGACCTTGTGCTTCAGGTCGGCGATGAGTTCCTCGATGCTGGCGGTGGCGATCGGATCGAGCGCGGACGTCGGTTCGTCGAACAGCAGGATTTCCGGCTCGGTCGCCAATGCGCGCGCAATGCACATGCGCTGCTGCTGGCCACCGGAAAGATTGAACGCCAGGTCGTTCAGCCGGTCCTTGACCTCGTCCCACAGTGCCGCGCTGCGCAGCGCCTGCTCGACCTTCTCGTCGATGGTGGCGACCCCTCGAACCCCGCGCACGCGCAATCCATATGCAACGTTCTCATAAATCGATTTCGGAAACGGATTGGGCTTCTGGAACACCATGCTGATGCGCATGCGCACTTCGATCGGATCGACATGCGGATTCAACAGATTGGTATTGTCCGGATGCAGCCGGATCTCGCCTTCGTAGCGGTTGCCCGGATAGAGATCGTGCATGCGGTTGAAACAGCGCAAATACGTCGACTTGCCGCATCCGGAGGGCCCGATCAGGGCGGTGACCTTCTTGTCGTAGATCGGCATATTGATGCCTTTCAACGCCTGGAAAGCGCCGTAGAAAAAATTCAATCCGCGCGATTCAGCCTTGAGCACGAGACTGGCCTCGGCGGAGGGTCCGTCAGTAATCTTGGACATTCTGGATTCTCACCACTTGATGTTTTTTCTCAGTCGGTAGCGGATGTAGATCGCCAGCGCATTCATCGACAGGGTCATGACCACCAGCACCAGGCCGGCAGCAGCGGCATTCTGATGGAAGGCCGCTTCCGGTCGCGACGTCCAGTTGAACATCTGGATCGGCATCACGGTGAACGGCGCAAACAGCCAATCGAACGCTCCCGCCGGCGGGTCACCGGCAAACGGGGCCGGCGGCAGAAAGGCGATGAAGGTCAGCGCGCCGATGGTGATGATCGGCGCCGTTTCGCCGATCGCGCGTGCCAGGCCGATGATCACGCCGGTGAGGATGCCCGGAAGGGAATACGGAAGAATGTGGTCCGCGGTGGTCTGCCATTTGGTGGCACCGAGCGCATAGGCACCTTCCCGGATCACGCCGGGGATCGAACGGATCGCCTCCCGGGTAGCGACAATCACCACCGGCAGGATCAACAACGCCAGCGTCAGCCCGGCGGACAGAATGCTCTGGCCGAAACCGAACTTGTAAACGAACAGGCCCAGTGCCAGCAGGCCGTAAATGATCGAGGGCACACCGGCAAGATTGGTCACGTTGATCTCGATGATGTCCGTCATCCAGTTCTTTGCCGCGTACTCTTCGAGGTAAACCGCGCCCGCCACCCCTACCGGTATGGCGGTGACGGCGGTCACCAGCATCACCAATGTGCTGCCCACCCAGGCCGACAGGATGCCCGCGTTCTCGGCGCGGCGGGAAGGGAAATTGGCGAAGAAATCCCAGGACAGGCGATGCGCGCCGTCCATCACCATGCCGGCGAACAGCGCAACGAACGTCAGTACACCCACCATCAACGCAAGCACCCCCACGGTAGCGAATATCAGGTCCCAGCGCTTGTGGTTGGTGATGAGCGCCCGGATTTCCGCTACCGTCATATCGGCCATGTCAGTACACCTGCCGGAAGCGGCGCTTCATGAGGTGGCCGACAACATTGAAGAACAGTGTCAGCAACATCAGGGTCAGGCCAGCTGCGAAAATGGTCTGGTAACCGATGCTGCCGTGCGGCAGATCACCCAGCGCGA
The DNA here is from genome assembly GCA_031414075.1 of Betaproteobacteria bacterium. Classification (GTDB taxonomy): domain Bacteria; phylum Pseudomonadota; class Gammaproteobacteria; order Burkholderiales; family JACQAP01; genus JACQAP01. Next base: position 3,343 of record JANOGH010000230.1, read on the forward strand.
CCTGTACGATGTAAGCGGTGATGGTTGCCGCCGGTTCCGCGGGATTCCAGGTGAGATTGGGCTGCATGCCGGCGGCCACCGCGACAATCATGGTTTCTCCGACTGCTCGCGAAATACCGAGGATATAAGCGGCGGCAAGGCCGGAAAAAGCCGCCGGGGTCACGACGCGAACCGCGGTCTGGAAGCGCGTCGCCCCCATAGCATAGGAACCTTCGCGCATCGCCATCGGCACGGCGCGCATAGCGTCCTCGGAAACTGAACTGATATAGGGGATGATCATGATGCCCATGACCAGTCCCGCCGACAGGAGATTGAAGCCGGGCAGCCCGGGAAAGAAGAATTGCAGCGCCGGGGTCACGTACAGCAGAGCGAAATAGCCGTAAACAATGGTGGGCACGCCGCCCAACAGTTCGAGAAACGGCTTGGCGATTTCGCGCACAGCGAAGGGCGCAAATTCCGACAGGTAGATGGCGATCATGGTGCCGAGCGGTATGGCCACGGCCAGCGCCACGAACGAGCTCACCAGCGTGCCCGAAAGCAACACCATGATGCCGTAGTGGGCGTCGTCGAACAGCGGCGTCCATTGTTTGTCGGTCAGGAAATCGACCAGCGAGACATGCTGGAAAAACTGGTAGGACTCGGTCAACAAAATCAGCACGATGCCGATGGTGACCACAACCGAGACCGATGCTGCAAGAAACAGCATGCCCTCGATCAACTGCTCGCGAATATGCCGGGTTTGCTTCTTCGCGAGCCGCGCGCTGACTGTGTGGTCCGCCAAGGGATTCAGTGTTCGGATAGTTGCGACGGAACTCACCGGTTCGGGACCGAAATAGTTTACAGATTTCTGGCGACACCCGCAGCCCGGGCAAAAAACAGGAGGGGCACGGCCCCTCCTGCCTTGGTTTTAACGATACGGCCTACAGCTTGGCTTCGAGCTGCATCAGTTGTTCGATGGTGAGGCCTACCTTGTTTTCGCCGCCGAACTTGGTGCCGAGCACCTTCTTGATGATGCTTTCCACATTGTGCGTGTATGCCTTGGCGGGCAGCGGCACGTACTTTACCTCGCGCACCAGCGACTCAGCCTGCGTCATGTAGAACTCGACGAACTCCTTCACTTCCGGCCGCTCCAGCGACTTCGCATTGACGTAAATGAAGATCGGGCGGGCGAGCGGCTGGTAAGAGCCGTTGATGACGGATTCGAACGAAGGCAAGACGGCCTTTCCGCCTGCCTTTTCCACAATGCCGACTGCCCTGAGCTTCTCCTGATTTTCCAGGTAATAAGCGAAGCCGAAGAAACCCAGCGCGTTGACATCCCTCGATACGCCTTGCACCAGCACGTTGTCGTCTTCGGACGCAGTGAAATCGCCGCGACTGGACTTGGCCTTGCCGTTGATCGCCTCGGTGAAGTAGTCGAACGTGCCGGAATCTGCTCCCGCGCCGAACAATTTCAGCGGCTGATCGGGCCACGCGGGATTCACCTGCTTCCAGGTCTTCACCTTACCCTGTGAACCCGGTTCCCACATTTTCTTGAGTTCGGCCACGGTCAGCGTCTGCGCCCATTTGTTGTCCGGATGAATGACCACGGTCAGCGCGTCATAAGCGACCGGAAGTTCGATGTATTGCACGCCGGCCGCCTTGCAGTCGTCCATTTCCTTTTTCAGGATCGGTCGCGAAGCGTCTGAAATGTCGATCTCGCCGCGGCAGAATTTCTTGAAACCGCCACCGGTGCCGGAAATGCCCACCGTGACTTTTATCTTGCCTTTCTTGGACTTCTGGAAATCTTCGGCCACGGCTTCCGTAATCGGAAACACCGTGCTGGAACCGTCAATTTTTACCAGCTGTGCATGCGCCACGGGCGCAATGATGCACAAGGTGCCCGCGACTACAGCCGCCGTGGCTGCAAGTGCGATGCGGGGAGCTTTGAACATGAGGTCAATCTCCTTCGGTAAGGGGTTTGAATCTGAACGGCACAATTTTATGGGCGCAATGTGACAGTTTGATTGCATGTCCTCCGATTGCCGGCCAGGCCGCGCCTCCCGTGGCCTCAGTCGCGGGTTTGCTGACGAATGGTGTGCGCCAGCGATTCCGCCAGTTCGGAAATGAAAGCGTGACCTTCCCCCTCAACCATGACGCGGATGACCGGCTCGGTGCCGGATGCACGCAACAGCACCCGGCCCTTGCTGCCGAGCCTGGTCCGAGTCGCCTTGAGCGCAGCCCTGATCCGTTCGTCGGTTTCGAAATCGAAGCCTTTGCGGGTTTTCACGTTGACCAGCACCTGCGGGTACAGCCGCACGCCATTGCACAACGTGGCCAGGCCTTGGCCTTCGGCGCGCAACGCATGTAGCACTTGCAGCGCGGAAACAATGCCATCGCCGGTCGTGTGTTTGTCGAGGCAAATGATGTGTCCCGAGTTCTCGCCGCCGAGCTGCCAGTCTTCCTCGACCAGTTTTTCCAGAACATAACGGTCGCCGACAGCCGCGCGCGCAAACGGGATGCCGAGGCCGGCAAGCGCCTGTTCCATGCCCAGGTTGGTCATCAGCGTGCCGACCACGCCGCCTCTCAGGAGCTTGTGCTTTTTGCGGAACTGCGCGACGACGAATAGCAGTTGGTCGCCGTCAAAGAGCTTGCCCTCCTGGTCCGCCATTGTCAGGCGGTCACCATCACCGTCGAATGCCACGCCCAGGTGCGCACGATGCGCCTTCACCGCCTTCGCCAACGCCTGCGGATGGGTCGCGCCGCAGTCCCGGTTGATGTTGATTCCGTCCGGCTGCACGCCGATGGAGATAACCTCTGCACCCAGCTCGTGAAACACGTGCGTCGCGATGTGGTACGTCGCCCCGTGCGCGCAATCCACCACCAGTCTGAGTCCGCGCAGGTCGAGATGGTTGGGGAACGTGCTCTTGCAGAACTCGATGTAGCGTCCGGCGGCGTCGTTCAGCCGGCGCGCCTTGCCCAGTTGCGCCGAGGGCATGATCTCGAGCGGCTGATCGAGCCGCGCCTCGATGGCATGCTCGACCGCGTCCGGCAATTTGTTGCCATCGGCCGAGAAGAATTTGATGCCGTTGTCCTCGAACGGATTATGGGAAGCGGAGATGACGATGCCGGCCTGCAGGCGCAACGCCCGGGTGAGATAGGCGACCGCGGGTGTGGGCATCGGTCCGGCGAGATAAATGTCCACCCCTGCCGCGGACAATCCGGCCTGCAGCGCGGACTCCAGCATGTAACCGGAAATGCGCGTGTCCTTGCCGATCAGCACCGAGGCATGCTCGCCGGGCGGCAGCTCCTGCCCCGCCGCGAGCACCCTGCCGGCTGCGTGGCCAAGGCGCATCACGAAATCGGGTGTGATCGGCGATTCGCCGACGCGTCCGCGCACACCATCGGTACCGAAGTATTTTCTGATCTTCTTCATGGGAATGAAAACGTAGTGTCGTCTATCGCGCGCAATACCAGCAGGCAATCGCGGGTCGCGGCCACGTCATGCACGCGAACGATCGACGCTCCGCGTTGCGCCGCCAGCAGTGCGCCGGCCGCGCTGGCGTGCACACGTTCCGCCACCTCTCTTCCGACGATGTTACCGAATAGCGCCTTGCGCGACAGGCCGGCTAGCAGCGGAAATCCGGCCTCGCGCAACCGGGGCAGCGCGCGTATCAGGTCGAGATTGTGCTGCGCCGTCTTGCCGAAGCCGAAGCCCGGATCCAGCACGATGCGATCGTGCCCGATGCCGGCGGCAACAGCAGCGGCAGCCCGTTCCGCCAGAAATGCTTCCACTTCGCCGACCACATCGCGGTAAAGCGGCGAGCGCTGCATGGTGCGCGGCTCGCCCTGCATGTGCATCAGACAGACCGCGACCGGCGAATCGGCTACCGCATCCAGCGCACCCGGTGCTCGCAGGGCAAAGATGTCGTTGATCATCGCGGCTCCGGCAGCAGCCGCGCGGCGCATCACTTCGGGTTTGCAGGTATCGACGGACACCGGCAGCGGCAATTCGACGAGCCTTTCCAGCACGGGAAGGATGCGCCGCAGTTCTTCATCGGCGTCGACAGGCTGGGCGCCAGGTCGCGACGATTCGCCACCGATGTCGAGGATGTCTGCGCCGTCTTCGAGCAGTTGCCTCGCGTGGTCCAGTGCCCGGCCGGAAGCGAAATACTTGCCGCCGTCGGAAAACGAATCCGGCGTGATGTTGACGATGCCCATGATGAGGGGGCGTTCGAGTGACAGCGAGAAGCGGCCCGCCCGCAGGGCGGGGTGAGGCGTGTCCACGGGATACCGGCCTTCAGCCATAAGGCGCGAGGCGTGAGGCGTGGTCAAAGACTGGTAAACGCTCATCTTGAATCAGCGCAGGAGAGGCCGAATACACCAAAAAATCAAGGGTGAGGTTTTTACGCCTCACCCCTCACGCCTCACCCAGATCAGGCTTCCCTGGCCGGACTAGTAGCCGTAACGGCAGGCGCCGTGGCACTGCCTTGCGCCGGCGGCGGAGTCTGCGGGTTGGCTGGCGGCTTGGGCGGACGCGGCGGACGGCCTTCCATGATGTCGTTGACCTGATCGGCATCGATGGTTTCCAACTCCATCAGCGCCTTGGCCATGGCTTCGACCTTGTCGCTGTTGTCTTCGATGAGCTTGCGCGCAAGCGCGTATTGCCCGTCGATGATGCGCCGAATCTCAGCGTCGACCTGCTGCATGGTGGCTTCGGAAACGTTCTTGTGCGTGGTGATCGAGCGGCCGAGGAAGACTTCGCCCTCGTTTTCGCCGTAGACCATCGGCCCGAGGATATCCGACATGCCCCACTGCGTGACCATGCGCCGCGCGA
>JANOGH010000231.1:0-6111 GCA_031414075.1 Betaproteobacteria bacterium
GTTTGAGCAGCGGCGCCACGCCGGCGTCATTGTTCTGGAACAACTTGGCGATGAGCGGGGCATCGAGCGGCAGATCGAAGAACCAGTCGAGCGGATCGCGCCCCGCGGCGCGCGCCAGTGCGCTGACCGGTTGTTCCTCGACTTCGACTTTCGACCAGTCGCCGTAGAACAGGATGCCCGGCTGCGGGTCGGCGAGATTTTCGCGAAAGCGGTAGCGAAACGCCGGATCGGCATAGATGCCGGGCAGTTCTTCCGGCCGCGCTGCTTTCACGCGGTCAAAGGCGTCGTGCGAAAACATGAGATACGGATCGCGCAGCGTGAAATCGAAGGAAAGTGGATGCGGATTGGCGTGGATGTAAACCTCGTTGCCGCGCGCGCGGGCCGCCGCGCAGCGTTCGTAGTAGCCCTTCGCCACGTCCGGCGCGGCGTCGTTGTACATGGTGAGCACGGTCACCATGAAGGCGGGACGACCGGTGCCCGCGGCCAGGGATTCCATGAATTCCGTGGTCGCGCGCGGGCCGGTCGCCATCACAAAGACGCCGCGTTTTTTTTCACTCAGCGGCTGCGCGAGCGCGCGCAACTCGGCTTCGGAAGCGATGGTGGAAGGCATCGGACGCCCGGCGAAACCCGCGTGATTGGGGGAAAACGACGATGCCAGCCCGATGGCACCGGCGTCGAGCGCCTCGCGAACCATGGATTGCATGCGCGCGAGTTCCTCCGGCGTCGGCTGGGCGCGGGTGGACGCTTCGTCCCCCATTACCGCGGTGCGGATGCTCGAGTGGCCGGCCAGCGCCGCCACGTTGGCATAAGGTCCGATGCGCCGCAGTTGCGCGAGGTAGTCGGCAAACGATTCGAATTCCCAGCGGGTGCCGGTGAGCAGCGCGTCGAGATCCATGCCTTCGACCACCGACAGGTTCTTCAGCATCGTTTCCCGCTGCGAAGCCGGGCAGGGTGCAATGCCGAAGCCGCAGTTGCCCATGACCGCGGTGGTGACGCCCAGGGCCGGCGAGGGAGACAGGGTGCGGTCCCAGGTGATCTGCGCGTCGTAGTGTGTATGGACATCGACGATGCCGGGCATGAGCGCGAGGCCATCCGCGTCGACCACGCGGCGTGCGCCCTCGGCCGGCCTGCCCACTTCGGCAATGCGGCCGCTGCGAATGGCTACGTCGGCGGTGACTGGCGCGGTGCCGCTGCCGTCGACAACGGTTGCACCGCGAATGAGGAGATCAAACATGCGCGGACCTTATCACAGGTCACGGGGCGCGTGCCGCCTGGCAATGTTGTCCATCGTCGCTCCCGATTCTCGGAGAGAAAAGCAGGCGAGTGCGCGGAGGTAGTCATGACGCGGTAACAAGCAGGAATCTGTCGCGGCTTGCGGGAAACGAATAGTTTCTCAGACTCGATCCAACAGGCAGGGTCTCGAAACCCCTATAAGATGGCTGAAACCGGCCAGAATCCGACCGCTCGCCAGTGGCGGACCACACGACGTTCAATAGGGAGAGAAGATGACAACCGCCGACGCAACCGCGCCCACAGCACCTGACCTCGGAGCTATCCTCTATCGCAAGCTCGCCTGGCGGCTGATTCCATTCCTGTTCGTCGCCTACATCATTGCGTTCCTCGATCGCGTGAACGTCGGCTACGCCAAACTGCAGATGGCGGCGGACCTCCAATTCAGTGACGAAGTCTACGGCCTGGGCGCGGGCATGTTTTTCATCGGCTACTTCTTCTTCGAGGTGCCGAGTAACCTGATTCTGGAGCGCGTAGGAGCGCGGGTGTGGATCGCACGCATCCTGATCCTTTGGGGAGTGATCTCGGCATCGTTCATGTACGTGGAACCGATCTCAGGCTACTTGAACATCGAAACCGCTACTGGTTTCTACGCCTTGCGCTTTCTTCTGGGGATGGGCGAGGCAGGATTCTTCCCCGGGATCATCCTGTATCTTACCTACTGGTTTCCGTCCGCGTATCGCGTACGCATGACGGCCATCTTCATGTCGGCGGTGCCGCTAACGGGCGTCATCGGTGGCCCGCTCTCGACCTGGATCATGAAGAGCATGGCCGGCATGGGCGGCTTCGCCGGATGGCAGTGGCTGTTCTTACTCGAGGGTGTACCCGCGGTGATCTGGGGGTTTGCTACCCTCGCGTACCTCGACGACGGGCCGCGCACTGCGCGCTGGCTGAGCGAGGCCGATCGCGACCTCGTACTGAAGAACCTCGCGCACGACCAGGCCACCAAGGACGGCGCGGGCGGGCATCACGGGTTTGCCGCGTCGTTACGCGACTACCGGATCTGGGCGCTGTCGTTCGTCTACTTTACTTTCGCGCTCGGCGTGTACAGTGTCACGCTGTGGCTGCCACAGTTACTCAGGGACAGTGGCGTGAAGGACCTGGTGACGATCGGCTTCCTTTCGGCAATTCCCTATGCCGTCGCAGGTGTGTCGATGCTCGCCAATGGCAAGCACTCGGATGCCACGATGGAGCGCCGATGGCACGTGGCGGGGCCGACTCTGATCGCGGCAATCGGGCTCGCGCTGGCAGCCAACTCTGCGGGTTCGCTGGTGATCGTGATAATCGCGTTCTCGATCGCACTCGGCGCCGCGCTCTCCGCCGTGTCCACGTTCTGGTCGCTCCCCACGGCGTTTCTCTCCGGCACCGCGGCCGCGGGCGGAATCGCGCTCATCAACTCGATCGGCAACCTGGGCGGCTTCTGCGGCCCGTACATCATCGGCTGGTCGAAGGATCACCTCGGCAGCCCGGCCATGGGGCTCTACATCGTCGCGGCGTTTCTGGTGAGTGCCGCCGCGGTGATTATAGGCGTGTTCAAGAAGAGCCAGCAGCGGGCGCAGTCATAGAAGGGTAAAGGGGACGCTACCGAATGGCACTTGCTTAACCCGCTTGCCCTCACCCCATCCCTGGTAATAAATGGGGTCAGAGTCTCATGGCACTACCTTAGGGAACTATGTTCCCTCCCTCACTTGTGGGGGACAAGGGAACACTTGAAGCGCAGCAGGGCCCGGCGGACACGGCGTTCGCGGAGCGATCCGGGGCGGGAGGCCGGGCTAGAACGCGCTTCCCGCAAGCGGCCGACTTCATCGGTAACGTGTCCGCGCGTCAGGGTGGGGGCAAATCTTGCAAAATGCACGTCACGCATGCCCCCATCCCCGCCTTCCCCCGCAAGCGAGGGAAGGAGCATGTGAGGGAACGAGCGGCTTAAGGTAGTGCCATGGGGCTCTGACCATATTTATCAATCATCATGCCGCCAATGGGCGCCAGCAGGCCACAGTCGGCAATGGTCTTCGGCAAGGGCAATGCGGCAATCGCCTGCGTGAGGTCTATCAGGCGCTCACCGACCACTGCGCCGGTGCGCGTGTCGCCTTCTGCCCGCGAAAAGAGACGAGTCGCATCGCGCCTCAGGTCTGCGCGGGAAAGAATCGCGTCGCCATGACCTGACAGCGCTTCATAAAACGATGTTCATCCGTACCATAGTCGGCGACCGCCTGATGGATGGTTCGCAGGTTGTCCCACACCAGCACGTCGCCCGGTTGCCAGTGGAACACATAGCGATACGCTTCCCGCGTCTGGTGCGCGAACAGCAATTCCAGAATTTGATCGCTTTGCTCCTGCGGCAGTTCGTTGATGCGCACGGTGTAGCCCGGATTCGCATACAGCGCTTTGCGTCCCGAGATCGGATGGGTCAGGACGATCGGGTGCGACACGGGCGGTTTCGCCGTGCGCTGGGCTTCGGACAGGGGAGGCCGGGTGTTGCCCGGCCGCCGCCTCGCCATATCCCAGTACTTGCTGAAATCGTGCAACGCGGTTTTGCCCTCGAGCTGCTGTTTGAGCTCGGCCGAAAGTCCGTCGTACGCCGCGCACATGTCGCAAAACTCGGTCGCACCCAGCGGCTTGCCGTCGCGCTGCGGCACCTTGAGCGCATGCAGCACGTTCGCAAATGCGACGACCTTGCTGTAAGACATGTCTGCGTGCCAGCTCTGCCCCGCATCCCCCAAGCCGATCGGTCGCCCGTTTTCGACGATGTTGGACAGGATCATCACCTCAGGATGGCCGGGTTCCTGGAACGCGCCGATCACGTTGATCTCCAGCTCGCCGAGGCATGCGCTGAATTTCTTGAGATCGACCGCGGACAGAGATTGCCGCGGAAAACGAATGACACCAAATTGCCCGAGCGTCTGGATGATCGCCTCGGTGGTCGCATCCGACAGGGCGGCGAGGTCAACGCCCTCTACCGTTGCGCCGAGTATCTCGCCGCTTGGACTGACTTTCATCTGGTCATTTCCTCTCTTGCGGGTCGACAGACCGTCGACCGGGGAACGAAACGCATTGTCAATGCTAGCGCAGAACTGTCGTGGTTACCGCAATGACGCCGACCGGGGCGCGGACTCTTGCCGCCCGCATCTTTCGAGGGGGGGGGGTGCGAAACCCCCTGTTCGTCACTGCGGTTGACGAAACTCCTGGATTGTCAGTATTGCCGGCCGAGAAGCCGAACTCACCGCACGCGCACCAGCTTACGCAGCGTGCGTAAGCCCTTCGGGATGTCTTTGCCGGGATAGACTTGCGGCCACGCGGTATAGGAAACTTCGCCGACGTAAATGTCGCCATGCGAATCCACTGCCATGCCATGCGGTGCCACGAACTGGTCGGGACGTTCGTAACCCGCATGCGCGGCGCCGAAGCGCGACAGCAGCTTGCCTTCGTGATCGACGATGCTGATGCGCGGCCCGAGATTGGGGACTTCGCGATTGACCGGCATCGTCGGGCCTATCTCGCCGATGTAACACAGCGGGTTGCGCTTCGTTTCCATGACCATCCCACAGGGCCGGTGCAGGTTGTGCCATTCGGTCTCGTAGTTGCCGTCGCCGTCGAATACCTGGATGCGATGGTTCTCCCGATCGGCTACGTAGATCCAGCCCTCCTGATCGCAACACAGATTGTGCGGAATGTTGAATTCGCCCGGACCGGTGCCCGACTCCCCCCAGGATTTCAGAAGTTTGCCGTCCGGAGAATATTTGTGGACGCGTGAATTGCCGTACCCGTCGGAGACGTAGATGTCGCCGCCGGGCGAGAGGGCGGTGTGCGTGCAGCGATGGAAGGGCTCGCCGCTCATGTAAGGCGCCGGTTTGCCGGGTATCCCGATAGTCAGCAACACCTTGCCGTCGAGCGAGCATTTCCGCACGGTATGGTCACCGTCATCCGTGCAGTACAACGATTCGTCGGAGCCGATGTGCAGGCCATGCGCACGGTTGAATAGGCCTTCGCCCCAGGAGCGCAGAAATTTTCCGTCGCGATCGAACACGATCATCGGATGCTCGCCGCGATTGAAGATGTAGACTTGGTCCTTGTGATCGACCGCTACCGCTGCGACATCGCGCAGTTCCCAGCCGTCGGGAAGTTTTGCCCAGTTTTCGATGACTTGGTAGCGGAAGTTGCCGGTGCCTAGTGTCGTCGTCATTGGTTGCTCCCGAAGAAGTTGTTGTAAAAAAAGGGTCGAGGGACGAGGAGTGAGGTGCGAGGGGACGAGCGCCAAAGGCGCGCATTTGTATTGAAACTCTCGCCCCTCATCCCTCGTCCCTCTTCCCTTGATCTTAAGCGAGTCCGCGAAACTGCGGCCGAAGCGTTCATGGCTTCCAGATTTTCGCAGCCCGCGAGCGGCGGATTGCGGCGTCATGTGTGGCGAGCGGCATCGCGTGTGCGCGGGCGGTTGCGACTATCAGCCTGTCGGCCGGGTCGCCGTGAAACGATGCGGGTAGCGTGTCGAGGGCGAATACCACCTCGACACTGAGCGGTAGCACGGAGATCACCCGGTCATCGGCCGCGCGGGCGAGCCACTCGGCGAAGGGCAGCGGCAACTCCAACCGCCGTTTGGCGTGTAGCACCTGGACTTCCCACAGGCTGATTGCCGGCAGGAACAATTCGCGGCGGCCCGCTTCGACATCAAGCGCATCACGCTCCGCACGCGATAGCGGCGAACCCGGCGTCAGCCACCACACCCAGATGTGGGTGTCGAGCAAAACGCTCAACGCAGCGCCTCGAAATCCTCCTCCTCGTGCAGCACCGACTCGCCCGGTTCTGCCAGCAGGCGGCCGCCGAGCG
>JANOGH010000232.1:0-7236 GCA_031414075.1 Betaproteobacteria bacterium
GTCGAACTCGCGCACCGGCAGGATCGCCGTGATCTTTTCTGCGTCGGTCAACGGCAGCAGATTGACAATCGGCTTGCCGCGGCTGGCTCGGCCACCCTGCGGCACGTTATAGACCTTGATCCAGTACAACTGCCCGCGGCTGGAGAAACACAACACGTAGTCGTGTGTATTGGCGATGAACAGGTTGTCGATAAAGTCGTCTTCCTTGGTTGCCGTCGCCTGTTTGCCGCGCCCTCCCCGCTTCTGAGCCCGGTAATCGGCGAGCGGCTGCGCCTTGACGTAACCGCTGTGAGACAGGGTGACCACGACGTCCTCCGGAGCGATGAGATCCTCCATGCTGAGGTCTTCGGCATTTGTCACGATCTCGCTGCGACGTTCGTCGCCAAACTCGTCCCTGGTCTCGGTCAGTTCCCCGGAAATGATTTTGGTGATGCGCTCCGGCTTGGCCAGAATGTCGAGCAGGTCGGCAATGGTGTCCATTACTTCCCGGTATTCGTTGACGATCTTTTCCTGTTCCAGACCGGTAAGCCGCTGCAGTTGCATTTCGAGGATGCGCTGCGCCTGCACTTCGGACAACCGGTATCCGTCCGCCTGCAGGCCGTAATCCGGAGACATTCCTTCCGGCCGCGCCTCCCCGACATCGGCGCGTGCCAACATGGATTCGACGAGTCGCGAATGCCAGGTCCGCGACATCAGTTCGCGCTTGGCCTCGATGGGAGCCGCTGCCGCCTTGATCAGCGCGATGATCTCGTCGACATTGGACAGCGCGACGGCGAGGCCTTCGAGCACGTGGCCCCGATCGCGCGCCTTTCTGAGTTCAAAGACCGTCCGCCGGGTTATCACCTCGCGCCGATGGCGCAGGAAAGCGTCGAGAATTTGCTTGAGATTGAGCAGCCGAGGCTGGTTTTCGACCAGCGCCACCATGTTCATTCCGAAGGTGTCCTGCATCTGCGTTTCTTTGTACAGATTGTTCAGGATGACTTCAGGTACCTCGCCCCGCTTAAGTTCCAGCACGACACGCATGCCGGACTTGTCGGATTCGTCCCGAATTTCGGAAAGACCATCGAGCCGTTTCTCACGAACCAGCTCACCGATCTTGATCAGCAGCGACGACTTGTTGACCTGGTAGGGCAACTCATCGATCACGATGGCCTGGCGGCTGCCCTTCTCCAGATCCTCCACATGGGTGCGGGCACGGATGACGATACGCCCGCGCCCGGTGCGGTAGCCCTCCTTGACCCCGGCCGTGCCGTAGATGATTCCGCGCGTCGGAAAATCCGGCCCGGGCACGAGCTCGATCAATTCGTCCAGGCTGATGTCGGGCCGCTCGAGGATGGCCAGGCAGGCATTGACGATTTCGCCCAGATTGTGCGGGGGCACGTTGGTTGCCATGCCCACGGCGATTCCGGAAGAACCATTGATCAGCAGATTCGGAATCCGGGTCGGCAGGACGCTCGGCTCCTGCTCTTTGCCGTCATAATTGGGGGCGAAATCGACGGTTTCCTTATCGATATCGGCCAGGAGCTCGGCCGCGATCTTTTCCAGCCGACACTCGGTATAACGGTAGGCGGCTGCGGAATCGCCGTCGACCGAGCCGAAATTGCCCTGCCCGTCGATGAGAACGTAACGCATGGAGAAATCCTGGGCCATTCGGACCAGGGCTTCATAGGTTGCTGAATCCCCGTGCGGATGGTATTTGCCGAGGACATCGCCGACTACGCGCGCACACTTGACGTAAGGCCGGTTCCAGACATTGTTGGCCTCGTGCATGGCGAACAGGATGCGGCGGTGTACCGGTTTCAGGCCGTCGCGCACATCGGGGAGCGCGCGGCCCACGATCACGCTCATCGCGTAATCGAGGTAGGAGCGGCGCATCTCCTCTTCCAGACTAATCGGAAGCGTTTCTTTGGCGAATTGATCCATCAGGGAAAGTCGATTTTCCTGTTGCAAACTGTCATAAAATTGCGCCGCCTGAACTCGTACAATGAACGGAAAAAAGCAGGTATTCGCCGGCCGCAAGTGCAATGCAGCAGCGACCGGCACAAGCGCGGCAGTTTATCATGCCGCTCCTTTCCGAGACATTGTTAAGCAAGGAAATTCCTGCTTCATCGCAAGTTATCTGATGGACGAACGGGGCCGTTTTTGTCTATTCGGCCGTTTGACATATAAACTCTGCATTGCAGCGCGATATGCTGTTAACCCGCCGGGGAATGGGCAATAATCGCGTTATCCATTGACCAGCACGATCAGGAGAACAGGAGAACAGGTGATGCAACCAAAGACCAATCGGCTGTTGATGTTGCTAGTGGGCGCGGTGATTTCCGGTTGCGCCGGCCAAACCGATCGCAGCAGTTCCGGCGGCGGCGTTCAAGCTCAGACTGAGCGCGAGCGCGTCGGCGGATCGTCCAATGCCGTGACCCAGGCAGAATTGGAGCGACGCGCGGCGGCCAAGGCAGTTGCCGAGGCTCCCGCGTCGCAACCGGCGCCCGCTCCCAAACCCGCTCCCGCTTACGAGCCGGAAAGAGAATCGGTTCAGTACGTTGATCGTCCCCTTGACGCAAGTCCACCGCCGAAGCCGGCCGTGGTGGCAGCGGCTCCCAAGGACGAAGCGATACCTGATTTCCCGGTGACCAAGTACGAGTTGCCGGAAGAGCAGGCACCAGACGAGGAAGTCGACGATCTCGGCACGCAGGATGACAAATCCGAATCGGCGGAACAGGAAGCCGCGGACGCCGCGGACAGCTCGGTAGGCGAGCCCACTGTGTACGCCGATGCCGATGAAGAGGAAGAAGTCGAGGATCTCGGCACGCAGGACGACGAATCCGTATCGGCGGAACAGGAAGCCGCGAACGCCGCGGACAGCTCGGTAGGCGAGCCCACTGCGTACGCCGATGCCGATGAAGAGGAAGAAGTCGAGGATCTCGGCACCCAGCCCGACGATTCCGGAACAGCAAGTTTCGCGGAGGAAAAGCGCGCCGCGGCCGACAATGTCGTCGGCGAGCCGACGATTTATCCTGACGAGCCGGCACCGAAAGCCACGCCTGCAGCGCCGCAAAAACCCGCACCTGCGGCACCGAAGTCGATCACCGTCAATTTCGAAACAGAGCCCTTGTTCAATTTCGACAAGTCCGCGATTCGCGCCGACCAGCGCGCGAAGTTGGACGAATTTGTTTCCGGCCTTAGCGGCGCGCGTTACGATTCGATTGCCGTAGTGGGCCATGCAGATCGCATCGGCCAGGACGCTTACAATCAGAAACTGTCAGAACGCCGGGCAGCAGCGGTAAAAGCCTACCTGGTGAAAAAAGGGGTACCGTCCGACAAGATCCGGAATGAGAGTCGCGGTGAGTCGGAATCGGTGACCGGAGACGCTTGTAACAAAACCCGCGGCAAGGCCCTGATCTCCTGCCTGCAGCCGGATCGCAGGGTGGACGTCAGCGTTAGCGGAACCAAGCAAGCGAATTGATTCCATATCCCGTCGCACGTTCATCAAAGCCCTGCGGATGCGGGGCTTTTTTTCGAGGCCACCATGCAGGATTCGAAATCCGGATTTGCCGCCGATCTTGTAATCGAGGCTTCCTGGGTCATTCCGGTCGAACCCTACGGCAGCGTGCTCGAGAATCACGCCGTCGCGATCACCGACGGACACATCGTGGCATTGCTGCCGAGCGACGCAATGAGCCTGCGCTGTTCTTCCGCGGAGGTATGCCGCTTGGATTCGCATGTGCTGATTCCCGGGCTGATCAATTTACACAGCCATGCGGCAATGGCACTGTTGCGCGGGCTTGCGGATGATCTGAAGTTGATGGACTGGCTTTCGAATCACATATGGCCGGCAGAAAACAAGCACGCGTCAGCACAGTTCGTCTATGACGGAACGCTGCTCGCCTGCGCCGAAATGCTGCGCGGTGGAGTTACTTGCTTCAATGACATGTACTTCTTCCCCGAAATGACCGCCCGCGCGGCCCTGGACGCCGGCATGCGCGCCGCCTTGGGCATCATTCTGATCGAATTCCCCACCGCCTATGCCAGCGACGCCCAAGACTACCTGCACAAGGGCTTGGCAATGCGTGACGAATTGAAAAAGGAGCCGCTGCTGAGTTTCTGCATGGCGCCGCACGCACCCTACACAGTCAGCGACCGGAGTTTCGAGCAGATACTTACGCTTTCGGAGCAGTTGCAGATCCCGATCAATACCCATCTTCACGAAACGCACGGCGAAATCCGCGAGAGTCTGGCCAAGTTCGGGGTACGGCCGCTCGCCAGACTGGAGAGGCTTGGGATTCTGGGACCGAATTTTATTGCGGTGCATGCCGTGCATCTCGAACCCGAAGAAATCGCGCTCCTCGCCAGGCTGGGCTGCTCGGTCGCGCATTGCCCGTCGTCAAACCTGAAGCTCGCAAGCGGCATCGCGCCTGTGGACAGGATGCTGTCCGCCGGCATTAATATCGGCATCGGCACCGACGGCGCGGCCAGCAATAACCGTTTGGATGTTTTCTGCGAGATGCGGTTGGCAGCGCTTTTAGCCAAGACTACCAGTGACAATGCGGAAACCCTTCCCGCCCATATGGCTTTGCGCATGGCAACGCTTAATGCCGCCCAGGCGCTGGGACTCGAACGCAGCGTCGGATCGATACAGCCGGGCAAATCCGCCGACTTGTGTGCGGTGAACCTGGATTCGATCGCATTGTCTCCCTGCTATGATCCGGCATCGCATCTTGTCTACGCAGCGGGTCGCGAGGATGTGAGCGACGTTTGGGTCGCAGGCAGGCAGCTGGTCGGCTCCGGCCGCCTGCTACACCTGGATGAGGGCAGCATCATGCGCAAGGCAAGGGAATGGAAATCGCGCATTGCAGGCTCAATGTAAACAGGAATATCTGTTGGACATGATGATCAACGTAGATCCGGCTGAGCTGCAAAAATTCGGCGAACTTGCTCACCGCTGGTGGGACCCGCACAGTGAATTCAAGCCGCTGCATGATATCAATCCGCTGCGGCTGGGCTACCTCGATCGGATAGCGGGATTGAAAGGCAAGCGTGTCCTCGATGTCGGCTGCGGCGGAGGCATTCTCTCCGAGGCCATGTCGGCTGCAGGGGCCAAAGTGACGGGCATCGATGTCGGCGACAGAGCGCTGAAGGTGGCGCAGATGCACCTGCTGGAAAGCGGAATCGAGGTCGAGTATCGCAATGTAACAGTCGAGGAACTGGCTGAAGAGCGCCCCGGCGAATTCGATGTCGTCACCTGCATGGAAATGCTGGAGCATGTGCCTGCTCCCGCCAGCGCGATAAATGCGTGCGCGCGGCTGGTGAAACCCGGGGGGCGGTGTTTTTTTTCCACCATCAACCGCAATCCGAAGTCATACCTCTTCGCGATTCTGGGTGCAGAATATGCGCTGAATCTGCTGCCGCGGGGAACGCACGACTATGCGAGGTTCATCACGCCCGCGGAACTCGCCAGTTACTGCCGCGCTGCGGACCTTCAAACCGAACATTTGATCGGGATGAGTTACAACCCATTTACCAGGATCTATTCCCTGGTAGCGGACACATCGGTCAATTACATTCTGAGCGCGCAGGCGACTTGAGCAACATTGCGCTACCGCGGGCCCGGGCATTTGGCTTCGGTCGTCCGATAACTTTCAAGGAGATTTCGATGAATTCGAGAATCTTGCTGGTCACCGCAGTGGTTGCGTTGTTAACAGGCACGCCGGGCTGCTCTCTGAACCATCAGTACCTGCGAATCGATCCGCAAGTAAAAGTAACGCAAGCGCAGATCGGCGATGGCAAGGAGGTGGGTCTTCGAGTCTCCGATTCCCGCCCGGAAAAAAAACTGGGAGAGGTCGGCGATCCCGATCGAAAAATGGTCGAGGTATGGGTCGAAGAAGATCCGAGCCCCGCGATCTACGAGCAAGTAAAACAGGCGCTGACCAAACTGGGTTTCTCGGTGCAGCCGTACAGCGAGACCATGGATCGCACGCTGGACATCAAGATTCGCAGTCTCGAATTGAAATCGGTCAAGAAGCCGCTGACTTTTGATACGGAACTTCGAGCAGTGGTGGCTGCCCACGCGGTCAATGCCGCCGAATATTACGACCGGCAATTCAATGTCAGGACACGCAAGGATGGCGCCGCGCCGCCGTTCGAGAAGGACAGCACGCTGCTCGTCAACACCGCCGTGTCGCAAGCGCTGGAAGACTTGCTCGCGGACGAACAATTGCTCGCCATGCTGGCGCGATGAATTCGGCCTATCGACGACCGGAGCGGGCAGCACTGCGCAGCGTATTGTTTGACCTCGACGGCACACTTGTCGATACCGCGCCGGATCTCGGTTTCGCGCTGAATCAGCAACGCCGGGCGCGCGGGATGCCCGAGCTGTCGATAGACAAGCTCAGGGCCCATGCCTCCTCTGGCGCCCGCGGTTTGTTGCAGGCTGGTTTCGGCATTCGTCCCGAAGATTCCGGCTATCTGGAATTACGCGACGAATTCCTCGACCTTTATGAGAGAAATCTCTCGCGCAGCAGCGCCCTGTTCCCGGGGATGCCTGCCCTGTTGGATGAGATCGAGAATCGCGGCATGACCTGGGGCATCGTTACCAACAAGGCCGAACGCTTCACTTTTCCATTGTTGCGCGCGCTTCGCCTGTTGGATCGCTGCGCGTGCGTCATCTGCGGCGACTCTACGGCTTTTGCCAAGCCGCATCCCACGCCGTTAATCGAAGCAATGTCCCGCATCAGGACCACCGCCGCTCAGTGCATCTATGTCGGAGACGATGAGCGTGACGTACAGGCAGGGCACGCCGCAGGGATGAGCGTCGTCGTGGTGCGCTACGGCTACCTGGGAAACGGCCGTCCGCCTGAACAATGGGGCGCGGATGGTTTCGTCGATTCCCCTGCGCAGCTTGGTCCGATCCTTTTCGAGGGTTTGCATCCCTGATCTGATAGAATCTTGCCTGCTCCAATTGATTTTTCAAGGAGCAGCATCATCTTGTGTTCATTGGGGGCGACCTGGTCTCGACGTGGGTTGCAAAGCAGTGCAGTGCATGCCAAGGCCCAGTTACCTTGTTAATCCAGCTGGAAAACGTATAGTCGCAAACGACGAACGTTACGCTCTAGCCGCTTAAAACCGGCTGGACTCCACACCGGTTCTCTCACGGGCCGGGCTGGGCAACCAGTCTGCGAACCTGTCGGAAGGAGAACGCGACTCATTTTGCCGGGACACACCAGCGACCAAGCCGTCACC
>JANOGH010000233.1:0-3241 GCA_031414075.1 Betaproteobacteria bacterium
CGAGCGGAGCATATCATCGGCACTGTACAGGCGGCCACTGGAGATCAGGTCTTCGGTGATGCGCTTGCCGACTTTGCGTTCCAGGAAGGAATAGGCGCCCATCCCGGGGAACAGGTTGAACAGGATCTCCGGAAAGCCGAAGCGGGACTGGCGCTCGGCGACGAGCACGTCGGAAGACAGGGCCGCTTCGAAGCCCCCTCCCAGGCATTCGCCCTGAACCAGCGATATCGTCGTAATCGGCAGCCCGTGGCCGATGTAGTTGCGGTACAGGACATCGACGCAGGCACGCCCGTAGCTCAGCAATCCGTCGCGGTCATGCGCGTCGATAAGGCGCGTGAACAAGCTCAAGTCGCCGCCCAGGTTGAAGACCCCTGGCACTTTCGACGCCAGCACCGCGTATTCCAGGGCAGCGCGCTCCCCCTGCCATTCGATCTTCCCGCCGCTGTGCGTCATGAACTGGCAATATCGATCGAGATCCTGCAGCAGTGCTGGATTGAAGTTCGGTCGCGGACTCGGATTCCACCTCAGCCACATCGCATGCTGCTCCCCGTCGTAGAACGCGGAGAGTTGCTCGGAGAAAAAGTATTCGGTGGATGGGGCGGCGGGCAGAGCACCTGGCTTTGCGGGAACGAGCAGTTCCTGCGGGACATTCATGTCCATTTTAGTTCTCCCTTGCGAGTGGTTTGAAGACGACGAACATTCCGCTTCAACCTTCCCCCGGAAGCGGTTTCCAGCTCGACTTTAGTCGAAGACACGATGCAAAGGCAAATCTAACACTTTGATAGGTTTGCTTTTTTGGCTTTTTAGTCAATGTGTTGGATTAACTTGTCACTGTAAAGCGACACAAACTTCACAAATTTCTTTTACCACGGTACTGCCTTGCCATCTCCGCAAGTGATTTAATATTAGTGTGCAACCCATGGATTTTGTTTGCTAATATGTGTAAACCATAACAACAACGACTGCCGGTCGCGTGCCCTATGTCTTTCCTGATTCGCCCGCTGCTGCGTATTCTGTTTCGTGTCCGCGTCCTCGGTGACCTGGCTCCGTTCGGTCATGCCGATCGCCTGCTGATTGTTGCCAATCATCATTCCCGGCTCGACGCCGTGCTGCTCGCCCTGTTTCTGCCCCGGGAACCAGTCGTCGTTGTACCGCCAGATGAAACCGGAGGCCGGCTCGTACGCTGGCTGCTAACGCATGTTCGCCACGAAGCACTGGATCTCAACAATCCTTTGAGCATGAAGCGGGTGCTGCGCCTGCTGCGTGCCGGGCGTCCGGTGGTGCTCTTCCCGGAAGGGCGCATCGTCGAAAATGGCGCAGTCATGAAGATCTACCCGGTGCCCGCGCTGATCGCCATGAAGAGCGGAGCCAGCGTGCTGCCGGTGCACGTGGAAGGCGCGGGGCAGTGGTTCAGCCGCTCCGGTTCGGTGTCGTGGCTGGGACGGTGGTTGCCGGCGATCACGCTGCGGGTATTTTCGCCGACACGCATCGACGGTGGCGCCGCCGGCAGCGCGCGGCGACGACGCGCCTTCGCCACCCGCCGGCTCGCCGCAGTCATGCAGACGATGGCGGTGCAATCGCACGCCTGCAAGCCGCTGTTCGAATGTTTCCTGGACGCCGTCTCGGTGCACGGTCGCAAGACGTTCCTCATAGAGGACCAGAGCGAGAAGCCGCATACCTACGGCGATCTCCTGCGCATGAGCCTGGCGCTGTCGCGCCTGTTGCGGCGGCACACCGACGACCGCGAAAACATCGGCGTGCTGCTGCCGAATGTGGTCAGTGCCGTTGCCGTGGTGATGGCATTGTCGGCGGCGCGGCGTGTGCCCGCGATCTTCAATTACTCAGCCGGTCCGCTGGCGGTGGAAAGTGCGCGCGTCGCCGCGGGTGTGCGCACCGTGATCACGTCGCGCCGGTTCATCGAGCAGGCGCATCTGCAGCCGCTGCTCGATGCATTGCCCGGCTGCACTCTCATTTATCTCGAGGATCTGCGCAGCCAGTTCGGGTTCGCGGACAAACTCTGGTTGATCGCATTCGCGCTGCGGCTGCCGCGACTGGCCATCGCAAAACAATCGACGCTGGACCCGGCGGTCGTGTTGTTTACATCCGGGTCCGAGGATCGGCCCAAGGGCGTGGTGCTGTCGCATCACGCCATCGTCGCCAATGTCGCGCAGATCCGGGCGGTGTTCGATTTCTCGCCTGCGGACAAGGTGCTCAATCCGCTGCCGCTCTACCACGCCTACAGCTTTACCGCCGGCGTGATGCTGCCGCTGATGACCGGCACGCGGGTCAATCTGTTCATCTCGCCGCTGCGCTATCGCGCCATTCCGGAAATTGCATACAAGCGCGACTGCACCATCCTGTTCGGTACCAGCACTTTTCTGTCGTTCTACGCGCGCTATGCCAATCCGATGGATTTCAGCCGGCTGCGCCACGTGATTTCCGGGGGCGAAAAACTGTCACCGGAAGTGTCCAGGATCTGGATGGAAAAATTCGGCGTGCGCATCATGGAGGGTTACGGCTCGACCGAATGCGCGCCGGTGATCTCGCTGGCCACGCCGGCGGCTTTTCGTCGCGGCACAGTCGGCAGCTTCCTGCCCGGCGTCGAACATCAGATCGAGCCCATGGATGGCATTGACAAAGGCGGCGTGCTGCACGTGCGCGGCCCCAACCTGATGCTGGGCTATTACCGCTATCAGAATCCCGGCGTCATCGAGGCGCCGAAGTCCTCCGTCGGCGAGGGCTGGTACGACACCGGCGACGTCGTGGATATCGATCACGATGGCCTGGTCTCGATTACCGGGCGTGTCAAACGATTTGCCAAGATCGCAGGCGAAATGGTGTCCCTCGACATGATCGAGCATGTGGCACGCGAGGCCTCTGCGGATTTTCATCATGCCGCGGTGCTCAACGTGCAGGATTTCGGCGGAGAGACCACCGTGCTGTTCACGACCGATCCCTTGCTCACGCGCGGCCGCCTGCTGGAGGCGGCGAAGCAACTGGGGACGCACGATCTTTCGGTCGCGCGCCGCTTGGTCCCGTTGAGGGAGCTTCCGCTGCTCGCGTCAGGGAAGATCGACTACGTCGGGCTCAAGAATCTCACCGAGGGCGACACTGTGAAGCGGCTGATCGCCGCCGCCATGCTGGCGCCGCAGGAAGCGGAGCCGCGCCCCACGCAGTAGGGCCGTTGTTCTACCCGTTCACCGCAAAGGCGCAAAGGCGCAAAGAAAACCGCGCAAAGGAA
>JANOGH010000234.1:0-1663 GCA_031414075.1 Betaproteobacteria bacterium
TGACAGAACAACGAACGCTGAAAGGCCACACCGCCTGGGTGCGCTCGCTCGCCGTCACAGCGGACAGCAAGGTGCTCATCAGCGCCGGCGACGACGCCACGATTCGGTTTTGGGATCTCTCGAACGGCCGCTGCTTCAGAATGATCAAGGCCCATAGCGCAGCCGTTCGCGGCATCACCCTCTCACCCGACGGGATGAAACTGGCCAGCGCCTCGTGGGACCGCACGGTAAAACTCTGGGAAGGTGGCGCAGAGCCAGCTGAGTAAGCCTACTCGCCTCATCGTCCATATCCTGAAAAAAGCTGCACCGGAAACGGGGTGGCATGGCCCTTCCGCTCCAACGCCTCCCGGAACGGCCCTTTCGGACTTTGCCAGGCGGAATCCTTCTGAAACTCCCTCCTCGCCTACCGCTCCACTACAGAAAAATAAAACAGTTGCTCAGACCGGGCCCTCAATCTGCACTTGCGCATGCATTGACAACCTGTATCCACATGGCTACAGTACTTCATGCTCGTGATTCGCAAGACCGAGACGTATGCCCGGTGGCTTGACGGATTGCAAGATATTCACGCAAGGGCGCGCGTGCAGGTACGGGTCGAGCGCCTGGCAGCAGGAAACCCTGGGGATGTGAGGCCCGTGGGCGAGGGCGTTTCCGAAATGCGAATCGATTACGGGCCAGGCTACCGCGTGTATTACACACAGTGCGGGCGTGAGGTGGTGGTTCTGCTGGCCGGCGGTGATAAACGCACACAGGCCACCGATATCAAAACCGCCTTGCGCCTCGCACGCAATCTGTAGGAGCGGATGATGAGCAAAACGACGACCACTCGTTACGATGTTGCCGAGCACCTTCGCACTCCGGAGGAAATGGCGGCGTATTTGGAGGCGTGCCTGGAGGAGGCCAATGGCGACGCCGCGTTTATCGCCAAAGCGCTGGGCGATATCGCCCGGGCCAAAGGCATGGCCCAAGTCGCGAAGGATGCCGGTCTGTCACGCGAAAGTCTCTACAAGGCACTCTCCGGTGAGCGGAGCCCCGACTTCGACACCATCCTTAAAGTCGTAGGAGCACTGGGATTGAGGTTGCATGCCGAAGCACCCCGTGGTCGGCTCCGTACATCAACATCGCGGCCAAGCAACCGGACAACAAAACGCCGCGCGGCGTAGAATGCTTCAAATCTGCCGAGAGCAGAATTCGAATTCCTACGAACTCGCATTCGTCATCAAGCTTGCAACATCTCGATGGGTGCCCGTTCCTCCGGCGAATTACGCTTCAGGCATGCCACCCCTGCCAGGAAGTCTTCAGCTAACAAAAATAGAAAGGCGACAGGCCGCTTACAAGCCTGTCGCCTTACCGCTTCGCCACGTTCAGCTCCTACGCATCATCGACAATGGAGACTTTCCCTGCTTTACTTCCCCTAATGGATTGAATCAAGAAACTGATTGAGGCGAGTTAGTCGAACCATTACAGTGGCTCTGAAATCTAGCCACTCGTCACTGAAGGATGGAACAGACGGAATTCCAGGCGAATGTAGGTCAGAAAAGTTTCTGAGGCGCAGAACATACGTTGGATCGACAAAGTTATTCTCCACATAGCTTGTGATCTTTTTTGCCCATACGTTCACCTTCTGTTTATTTACTGGAGCAACTTTTATCGGGTCTACGTC
>JANOGH010000235.1:0-4955 GCA_031414075.1 Betaproteobacteria bacterium
GTACGGGGACGACATGCCGGAGATCCGCGATTGGAAGTGGGGTCGGCACCGAGCGCCGGATGGGGCGCCCTTGCCTGGATGAACACCTCGCAATCGGGACGCTTTTGCTTCGGCGAATATGCGAGCCCGGCGCCACCACACGCCGGTATTTGAGGCGAACGCGCCAATTTTTACCAGCAAGGAACTCCCCGTTGGTCGCGGACTGGAGGATCCACTGCTACGGCGCTTTTACGGGGAGCAGCGCGCCACCAGCCTTGGGTCGGGCGTGATTGTCAGCCGCGACGGCTACGTGCTCACCAACAATCACGTGGTGGAAGGCGCCGATGAGATCGCAGTTATGCTGCCCGGCAATCGCAATATTGCCGCCCGCATCGTCGGGACCGACCCGGACACCGACCTCGCCGTGCTGAAAATGAAGGCCGACAACCTGATCCCGATTACCTTCGGCGACTCGGACCGGATCAAGATCGGCGTCGAAATCCAGGACGTTACGACCGAGGTCGCTGCTTATCTGAAACTCAAGCGCCCCGGCGGTGCTGTGGTAACGAGCGTTGTGCGGGGCAGTCCCGCAGACAAAGGTGGCCTGGAACCGGGCGACGTCGTCCAAACAATTGCAGGAAAGCCGGTGGAAGATACCGCGACGTTGATCAGCGAGACAGCGAAGCTCTCTCCCGGGCAACGCATGGAACTCGAGGTGTTGCGCAAGGGTAAGGGGATGCGTCTGTCCGTGATCGCGGGAACGCGCCCCGCTTCGCGCGTTCGCAAGTAGGAAGCGCTCTCGCCCACGAAATCCGACCATCCCAGAGTTGGATGTCGCCGCCATCCTCGGGATGACCTTCGTGGGTGGTGTTGTCGTGAACCATGTCGCCTTTCGCCTGGGTATCCGCGATACAAAGTGGTAACAGGCTTGACTTGTGCCCGGCACCCAGGTTTACGCTTTATTGTGTGTTGGGCCGCAACGCAGACTATATGAGTATTGCGCTCTTTGGCCACATCAGCCAATTCCGGCCGTGATGGCGCACGAACTTTGGTCCTGCTCAAAGGATGATTCTGAGACAAGGTTCGATCTGCATCGTCTGTGCTCGGTCGCTACGAAAACGCGTTTGCCAATAGATTAAGTGGTAACAACGCAGAAAGG
Organism: Betaproteobacteria bacterium; assembly: GCA_031414075.1. GTDB lineage: Bacteria > Pseudomonadota > Gammaproteobacteria > Burkholderiales > JACQAP01 > JACQAP01. The sequence continues at coordinate 1,139 of JANOGH010000235.1, forward strand.
AGAATGCTAACCACATCTGACCGGCAACGCGCCGGGTAACGAAAAGATATTCCCGCAACCCGTCCCAAGCTGCCCGAGACGGAAGCGGCCAAGGCAGACCGTTTGCCAAAACGGGCCGGCCACGAGCGGGCAGTCCAATCGTGAACAGGAGTCAAGCATGACAACGAGCACACACACGAAGCAGGCACAAGACAAGTACGCCAAGCCCGCAACCACCCCATCCGGATCGCAGGTGCGCGGCGCCGAAAGCAGTGCGGTCAACCCGGCTACGCCGCAGGTCACCGATGAGCAGCGCCGGCACATGATTACGGTTATCGCCTACTACCGCGCGGAGCGTCGCGGATTCTGCGAGGGATGCGAGCTGGACGACTGGCTCGCGGCGGAAGCGGAAGTCGGCCGGCAATTGCAGGGTCAGATAGATCCGTGAGGAACGGGCGCGGGCTGTCGGCGCAGGCACTGGCCACCTGCGCCTGACAGCGATCTGTCGAGATAGGCGTGGGCTTGCAGAAATCGAAGTTCCAGCAAATTGCGCTTTGCCTGTATTCCGGGATCCATTGACAAAGATCAATCGTGCCTCCTTGACCTGAGTCCTACACACAGGATTAGCGTACGTACTCAATCAAGAAGGTGGCGAGCATTTAATTTGCCAGCCTTTACACGAGAGACGGCGCCGTCTGATCGTACTGCTTCTCTGGACGGTGTTTCAGTTGACGCCAACTGGGCCTTGAGGCAAAGGACTCGAACTTTGGGCTGTCAACGTGGTCGGAAATTTGTAACCGAAGTTGTCGATGGGACAGGTTGGTATTTGGGTCTGTTCTTTTTTTTCATTAACAGGAGAATGTCCATGAACAAAGGAAAATTGGTATCGGCGCTTGTCGCCTTGACTGTCGGAACGTTCGTTGGCTCCGTGTATTCGGCCGATAAGGATACCCCAGCTACTACCGATAAGCCGGCCAAGTCAGCAAAAAAGAAACCCATCAAGTCCCATGATCCCGCAGTCGGAGAAGTCCAGGGAAGGGGGGACCATCCCGCGACGCCGGACTCCGGCTCAACAATCAGATCCCACGACCCGGCAGCAAGCGAGGTAACTGGCAGAAGCACGCATCCTGACGCCAGCGGGGGCTCGGACGTGAAGGGCGGCGGGGACCAGCCTCACGATCGGTCAGGACCAAAGGCAAAGAACTGACAGCCGGTGGACGACACTGCCGACAGAGAGGAATCGCACCCGGGCAATCGTGGATCCCGGCCGATCAATTGGACTTCCCCATCGGCGCCGTTTTGCTGCTTTTGTACGGGATCCGTCTCGATTTGTCGGATGTCGCCGCTATTCCAGGGGTGACCTTCGTGGGGTGCGTTGTCGTGAACCATGTCGCTTTTCGCTTGGGTATCCGCCACACAAAATGGTAACAGGCGGTGCCCCATTCAGGACGCGGCGTTGTCCAAGAGCAAGAGAGGAGAGCATGCCGTTCCATTCACGCGGCAACAATCACGCAGCGAAACGGACCGCAGCAAATGGTCGTTACCACACCGTCTGCGAGCCGGTAATCAATTCACGCCAGAGGTTTGGCAGGCTCGCCAGATGATTGCGCACGAGTTCGCTGATGCGCGACTCTACATCGTGTAGCGCGGCGCCATCGCGCAGCCGTAGTTGGACGTCAGTCGCCTGCGGATCGTCGATTCTCCGCCCGATCTGGCTGGTCAGCCAGCAGTAGGCCTCCTGTACCTCGGCAAGCTCGCCCACGATCGCTTGTGCAATACGGGCGGCACCCACGTTGTAGAGCTTGCCAACATGTGTAGTCGGATTCTTGCCCGCGACCGCTTCCATCGTCATCGGCCGATAAGGTGTGATGAGACCGTTCGCCCGGTTGCCCCGGCCGACCTCGCCGTCATCACCGGCTTCAGCCGAGGTTCCCGTCACCGTCATCCGAGAGCGCCCGCCTCAGAACCCAAAGGCGCTTGACTTGGGACCGGCTCACAGGTTCTAAGATTGATTATTTGGTTGGTTGCAATCCCAATCCTGCCGATCCGACGCGGTTAGACGTGCATCAGACTTTGGCCTCGAAGAGAGCCGGCGGACTGTGGCCGGTGCCGCTCACGCGAAGTGCTTGCAAGGAACAAGTTATCGTTCAGTTGATCTTTGTCAGAGGAGGCATTGCGACAGAGTGAGAGGATAAATTAGCGCTTATCGTCGATACCGACTGCACGGTCAATTTCGTAATCAGCGAAGGCAATATCTTTTGCTTCAGCAACCGACCTGTGAAAGGGCGGTGGCTTTGACTCGAACCGTGAATTTGGGACGGGCAAAGCAAAGCAGCGGCTTGGTACTTTCATTCAATTGGGAAGTCGGCATGAACGAGAAATGCATGGCATATCAATGGCACCTTCGCGTGCTTCCAGTCTTGACCGCAGTGCTCCTTTGCGGTTGCAACAGCCCGCACGATAGCGCGACGCAGGAGCAGGTGGAAGAGCGGATTGCCAACGCGCGCACCCGCGCTGACCATCAGGGTTTGGCGCAATTCTTCGAACAGGAGGCACAAGAAGCGAGGAAGCGGACTGTAGAGCATATGGCCATGAGCATGAGGTATACCGACCCGGCCTGGACGGGAAGCGAACCATGGACCCACCCGCGGGGCCACTGTGACACTCTGGCGAGCTTATTTGAGAAAGTAGAGCAGGAAAATAAGGCCCTGGCGGCTCTGCACCGGCAGCGCGCGGCCGAGACGAGTGAGTAATCGCAATCGCTTAACGCATTCGCGATGGCTCGCGGCGATCGCGAGCATCGCGCTGTGTTTGCCGGTTTCCGCACAGGAGTTGCCGGTTCCTTTGCGCTTGGCGGACGTCGTGCGCATTGCGACGCAGCAGCGCTCGGAGGTCACCGCGGCGGGCGCGCGCGCGGAAGCTGCGGCGCAACGCCCAGCCATCGTGGGGGCGCTCGAGGACCCGATGATTTCGCCAGCCATCGATCACTATCCCTATACCATGATGCAGGATGCGCAGGTGCGCGGGCGTTTTGACTGGAGCATTGGCATCGAGCAGCGCTTCCCGCTCTCGGATATTCGTGGGCAGCGCCGGCGAGCGGCGCAAGCGGAGGCTCGGCGAACCGAGGCGGACACGGATCGCGTCCGTTTGGATGTGGCGCTCCAAGCGCAGCTCGCATTTTTCATGCTGCACGAGCGACGTGCGATGGCCCGCGTGATCGAGGAGCAACTTGGATTAGCGCACCAGTTGGTGGCCGCCGCGAGCGCTCGCTACGCGGGCGGCAAGGGCGTGCAAGCGGAAGTGCTGCGAGCGGAAGTCGAAGTGGCGCGCACGCAGGCCGCTAAACAAACGCTCACAGCCGAAATCAGTGCGGCCGAAGCGATGCTCAACGTAAGCCTGGGGCGGTCTGCTTCGGCACCCGTGCCGGTGATCGAGCACCATGTGCGTACCGAGGAGCCCCCCATCGCGGAGAGCGTGCGTGCCGCCGCACTTGCTGCCCGGCCCGAATTACGGGCGGGCGCATCGGAAGTGGAGCGCAGCTCTGCCGAGATAGAAGTCATGCGCGCGATGTATCGTCCCATGGCGACCCTGAGGGTCGGGCCGTCGTCTACCATGGCCGAGGGTTCGGGCGCGATGATCATGATTGGTATCAGCATACCGATTTGGCGTGAGCGGCTGCACGCTGGCGTTGCCGAGGCACAAGCGATGCAGAGTATGGCGCGGGCCGATCTCGAAGCCATGCGGCGCATGATCGAAGGGGAATCGGCGGCAGCGCGCGAAGGTGTGAACGCGGCGCGTGCACGCGCCGATGCGCTACGCCGGGAAGTGGTGCCGAGAG
>JANOGH010000236.1:0-1943 GCA_031414075.1 Betaproteobacteria bacterium
TTCTATGGCGCGTTCGCCTATACCGGCGCCTATCTCAAGGAACGCTTCGGCCTGTCCTACCTGTTGATCGGCGGCATGCTGGCCGGGTTCGGGCTTGGCGGCGTGGTCTACAGCCTGATGGTGAAATGGTTGCTTGCCCGGCTCGGCGAGAAGGGCTTCGTGCGGCTCGGCGGCACGCTGATGTTCGTCTGCATGGCGGTGCTGCCGCTGCTGCCGTGGTGGCAGTCAGTCATTCCGGTTTTCATCGTCGCGGGATTCGGCTTCTACATGTTCCACAACACGCTGCAGACACGCGCCACTGAAATGGCGCCGAAGGCGCGCGGCACCGCGATCGCCGTGTTTGCTTTTTTTCTGTTCATGGGACAGGCAAGTGGCGTCGCGATCGGCGGCGTCGGCATCCGCATCTTCGACTACGGGTGGACGTTCGTGCTGGCGGGCTTCGGACTGATCCTGCTGGCCTGGTGGTTCGCGCGGCGCGTCCACAGTCACCAGAGAACTTAGCAGCCCTCTTTTCGGCATCGGTTGCCAGTCCCCGACACGGGGTCGTGTCCCCTCGCGCGTGCGATTCGAGCTTTGAACGCCACAGGCCGGTCGTCCGGAGACAACAATTAAACCTGATCCAAGTCAGCGCATTGCGGGATTCGGTCGATTCCCCGTCGTACTCGGGCGACACAATCGACGTGCAAAGCATCCCTGACGCGAAATTTCCACTGACCAGACTGGCATAGATGACGGCGATCGCCGGGTCAAGCTCGACAGACCAACTCCTGGAGAATCGCCAGCAGCTGCTTCGGCGGACCGTAGTTGAAACGCCATTCACATTCCTTCAGATACAGATGAAAGTGATGTTGCGGGATCCCGTTGTACTTGCGCAAATGGCGGTTGGCCTGTCGCCAGAAATTCTCGATGCCCCTGATGTGAACCCGCCCGCCGGCGAAACGCCTCGCGCGATCGATCCGTCGCGGGCGAAGCCCAAGCACCTCGAGCGCATGGTGGACGTGTGCCTTCTCCGCGTAGACAGTCGAGTCAGCGGCGATCATTCCTTTGAGGATCGGCGACAGCAGTTCCCGCCGTGCATCCGGCAACAGCACGGTGCGAACCTTGCCGCCACGCTGGAGCAATCCGATCACCGTCAACTTGCCGCCTGGACTCCGAACCCGGTTGGTGGAGCCCACCCCGCTGAAGCAGGACTCATCGACTTCCAACTCCACTTCACACTTCGCATCGACCGCCTCGGGCAATTCCACTTGGCTCGCGATCAATTCGCGCAAGTGGTGAAAGAAGTGCGTGGCCGTGTTCCGGTTGACGCCCGCGATTTCCGCCGCAGCACGCGCCGGCGTGCCCACTACAAAATGCTCCAGCAGACGCAATGTCTGCCCGCCGTTCAGCCGTGACCGCCTTAGCCTGGCCATTCCTGCATTGCTGTTTGCCTTGCTCATCGGAACGCAAACAACGCGAGATCTATGCCAGCCCGCGACGCTCTGCAATTGGATCGGCACGGATGTCGCTAGGGGAGCGACTGCGCGATCAGGATGGACCTGATCGCAGGTCCGGACGCCGGACCTGGCCTGGTGGCGGGAGATACCGACACAAAACACTTCAGATACTTCAGATACTGGGGGAGGAGAAGGCCATGAACAGGAAAAAAATTGGTGTCGTCATCGGGCTTGTGTCCGCACTGGTGGTGGGGTTGTTTTCCGAGACGGAGCTTGCGTCTTACGCCCAGCAGCAGACGTCAGGTCCCAGGCCCGGTGGTGCCCGGGATCCAGGCGTGCGCGCGGGATCGGCCGCGGCGGGCCAGCCATTCGCCAACCTGACGCGGTCCCAACTCGTGTTCTTCAACGCCGGAAAGGAAGACTTCGAGGAAGCCGAGTCCGTCGCGGACGGCCTTGGCCCGACGATGAATCTGGACGGCTGCTCGGGCTGCCACATGCAGCCTGCCG
>JANOGH010000237.1:0-3014 GCA_031414075.1 Betaproteobacteria bacterium
CATCGGGTTCCAGGATGCGGTGTTGTTGCTGGGGTCCCTCTACACGGCGCGGCAACACGGGTCGCAAGCCTTGCCGGTCTTGCAGCGGGGGCTGGATGCCCATCCAGACAACCTCGAACTGCTCGACGCGCAGGCGATGACCTATATTAGGCAAGGACAGCTCGCCGAAGCAGAAACGATTCTTCTGCGAATCGTTTCACTCGAACCGAAGACTTTGGACCACCGGCTTCGGTTGGTCGCCTTCTTCGATCAGCAGAAACAATACGAGAAAGCGGAGACGACCCTGCGTGAGGCGATCCAGATCGATCCGGATAGCGAGGAGCGCCGCCTGGCCATGGCGGAATACATTGCGAAACGCCGGGGGATCAACGAAGTCGAAGCCTCGCTCCAGCAGGCGCAAAAAGACCTCCCGCATTCGGCAAAGATTCAATTTGCGTTGGGAACCTTGTACGAAATGACGAAGCGCGCCGACAAGGCCCGAATGACCTATGAGTCTATTCGAAGCGATTTCAAGGGCAAGCCTGAAGGCTTAGAGGCGCAGGTCAAGCTGGCGTCCCTCGACTGGGCGGCGGGTAAACAAGAGGCGGCCGAACACCAGATTCAGGACATCCTCAAAGAGAACCCTCGTTCCGCAGACGCGCTGCTCTTGCGTGGAAAGATTGCGCTGCAGCGAGGAAATGGAAAGGACGCGACGCAGGATTTCCGGTCCGTCCTGAAAGATCAGCCTGAATCGGCCGATGTGCAACTCCTGCTCGGGCGCGCCTATCTGACGACCGGTGAAACCGTGCTGGCCCGTGAAAGCTTGGAGAAGGCCGCGGCACTCAAGCCGATGCTGACGGACGCGCAGCTGCTTCTGACAAGCCTGGACGCGACCGGGGGCAAGTTGAAAGAAGCGCGGCAACGGCTCGATCTCTTGATCGCCCGCGACCCTGGCAATCTGACGCTGTTGGGTATGTTGTTCCAGCTCCAGGTGCAGGAGAAGGAATGGGAGGGGACACTGGGCACGTTGGCGCGGTTGCGCACGGCCGGAGCAGACCGCATGAAGGCGGATTTGGCGGAAGGACACGTCGCTATCGCTCAACAGCAATGGGATAAGGCCGAAGCGGCCTATCGCCGGGCGATCACGCAACAGCCGCAGGCGGCGGAACCGCTCTTGGCGCTCGTGCAACTCGGGGTGCAGCGGGGCCAGACGCAACAGACCCAGGCCACACTCGAAACGGTGGTGGCGGAGCAGCCGACCCATCCCTATGCGGCAGGATTTCTCGGAGAAGTCCTCTTAATGAAAGGGGATGCCGCTGCGGCCATGCCGCAGTTCGAGGTCGCGACAAAGCTCAATCCGAAGTGGACGACCCCTTGGATTCATCTTGCACGGTACTCCTACGCAAAGCAACAAGTGGACGCGGGCGATGCCACTCTCAAAAGAGCGCTTGAGGCGAACCCGGACAACGAACAACTTCGGCTCATGCTGGCGACCAGTCTCGAAGCGAGGGATCATGTCGACGAGGCGATCTCCCAGTACGAGACGGTCCTCAAGCAGCATCCGAAGTCGTTGGTAGCGGCAAACAACCTGGCCTCCACGCTGATCGATCGGAAGGGAGACCCAGACAGTCTGCAGCGTGCCCTGACGTTGAGCCGCGATTTCGAAACACAGGCGCCTAATCCCTATCTTCTCGATACGCTCGGCTGGGCTCATCTGAAGCTCGGACATCATCAGGACGCGTTACGACTGGTGAAGCAGGCGATAGCCAAAGCGCAGGACCATCCGGTGTTGAACTACCATCTGGGCGTCATCTACGCCCAATCGGGAGAGAAGAAAGAGGCGCGCGCCCACTTGAGTCAGGCGCTGCAAGCCAAACAGACCTTTCCATGGACCGAGGAGGCGAAGGCGATGCTCGCGAGGCTCGATGGATAAGGCGGCAATGAAGGATAGGGTGTTCTCCATGCGCTGGATCCTGGGAATCGTCGCACTTTTATGTCTGGCGGGGTGCAGTGTCTTTGAGCCGTCCGGCCGTCCGGCCTTTGCGCCAGAAATGAATGCGGACGCCGGTTATACGCTGGGAGCGGAAGACGTGCTCATGATTTCCGTCTGGAAAGATGAACATCTGACCAGGGAGGTGGTCGTCAGGCCGGATGGGTCCATCTCCTTTCCGTTGGTCGGCGACGTTCCGGCAGCAGGCCGAACGGTTGAAGAGGTTCGAGCCGATGTCGGCAAGCGGCTGACGAAGTTTATCCCGAATCCTCAAGTATCCGTCACTCTGACCAAAGTGTTGAGCTACCGTATCTATGTGCTGGGGCGAGTCAATAAGCCAGGGGAGTTTATGGTCGGCCATAAGGCGGATGTGTTGCAGGCCTTGAGTCTGGCCGGCGGATTGACGCCGTTTGCGGCTGAAAACGACATCCGGATCATGCGGCGGGTGAACGGGGAACAACACGTATTTCCCTTCCGGTACGGAGAGGCCAAGAAGGGAAAGGGTCTGGAGCATAACATTATGCTCCAGCGGGGCGATGTGGTCATGGTTCCGTAAGGAATCCCGCCCCATCCATCGCGACAACCTGGATTCAAGATGTGGCGATGGCGCGTAATCGTAACGGTCATGGGGATCACCCTTCTCTCGTGGGGCCTGCCCTGGAACGGCCTGGCGGCGGAATGGTCGGCTGTGCCATCGGTCAGCGTGAAGGGGGAATACAACAGCAATTTGATTCTGACCTCGGTGCCACACGAGGCCACGTATGGCCACTGGACTTCGCCGGGAGTTAAGTTTGCCGGGTCGACCGAGAATCTGGAAGTCAGCGGGAAGGCGGCGGCGGATTTCGTCCGGTACTACGGCGGGAGCGAACAGGGGCTTACGAATTTGTATTTCCCATTGTCGGTGAAATATCGATCGGGGAAAGAGACGCTGGCGTTCGACGGCGGGGTTACGAGGGATAACACCTTGAGAGGAGAACTGTTGCAGACCGGCCTCGTACTGGGCTTCACCCAGCGCAACCTGTGGAATCTTGCGCCTTCGTGGACG
>JANOGH010000238.1:0-3359 GCA_031414075.1 Betaproteobacteria bacterium
AAGTGCGACAGGGCGCGACGCCACGCAGGCCGTCTCGGGGCAGAGCGCAGTTCGTTGGGGCCATCTTGCGCGAGCCGGAGCGACACCTCCTGTGAAGTCAGTCCGTTTTCGAGGTCTGCCCCCAGCGTCCTTGCCACTTCGTCAGCATCCTTGACGGAAGGATCATCGAGTCTGCCGGCCTTCGTTATGTCGCTATCCTGATTGTGGGATGCGGCCAGGCCTGGTCTGCTTGCGGCTATTGGCATGGCCCACACAAGCGAGTTGGCCTGAAAAGCGGTTGTCTATTGGCTCGCCCGTTCATGCGGATACCGGGCGCGAGCGTGAATTGGAATGCACGAGCAAATGCGGCAACCCGAGGCTCAGCAGGAAGCCCAACACGGTGAGACCCGCGGTCAGAACGAAGGAGGCACCCGGTAGGGCGGCGACATTGAATAGGAGTCCGCCTGCCGCAGAGCCCACGGTGACGCCAAGGCTGGCGGCTGCCGTCTGCTTGCCGAGTTCCCAACCCTGCGCGCTCCCGGCCTTGGCCGAGATCCAGTAGGTCAGGATCGGCGAGAGGATGCCGGCGCTTGCCGCGATCGCACCGATCACAACCAGCATCAACGTAAAATCAGACGCGCGCGGTACGAGGAACAACCCGGCCGCCAGCACGGACAGCGCGGGCGCGATGAACCAGCGGGTCGTGTCCGGCTTGAACCAGGGCGAGAATACGATTGCCTGCATCACAAACATGACCAGGCTGCATTCGGTGAACATCAGCGCGATCTGGTACGGGGTCAAGCCGAGCTCCTGTTTTCCGCGCAGTGCCAGCCCGACCTCGAAGACCCCGACGCCGGCCGAGGCGATGAAGGTGAGGATGAGGAGCTTCGGCACTAGCCATACACTCTTATCGACCGAGGCGCCTGTAGTCTGCTGTGACCGATCGCGGCCCTCGCCACTCGGCACGGCGAACGCGACAGCACAGGCCACGAGAAAGGCGAGCAGGGCGGTCGCCGCGAGCGGAATCGCTACCGATCCGGCCGGCATGGCGAGGGTGAAGAACTCCGTGGCAAAGCGCGTAACGAACACACCCAGCATCGGTCCGAGCAGGAAGCCGGCAATGCCGGCCATGCTGACGAATGAAAGCCGACGGGCGCGTCCCTGCTCGGTCGTCGTGAACTTGCCGATTGCAGCCGCCGCCACTGGCGTCACCGCGGCGGCGAACATGCCGCTGAAGAAGCGCTCGGCGTAAACCGCGGCAAGACTCTCGACGAACGAGAAGACCAGCATGGTTACGCCGAAGCCGAGGAGCCCAACCAACAGCACACCAAGCGGGCCGCGTCGATCGGATAGCCGACCCCACATGGGAGCAAACAGAAACAGCGAGAGGGTGTAGACAGCGGTCAGTAGTCCCGTGTGCCGGGAAACCTGCGCAGGCTCTACTCCCGCGCCCAGAAGCCGCTCGATCAGGTAGGGCAGGAGCGGAAGCACGACGCCATAGCCGATCGACACCGTGAAAACGGCGAGCATGAGCGCGGCCATGGTGGACGCGGACACACCGGGTGTGCGCTCGGTGTTGGTCCTCACGCGGCTGCTTTCTTTTCAGGCTGCCGGTTTTCCGGCACCGCAGACGCCTTGGCTGGCTCGCGGGTTGGCGCCCCGCTGCGTTGCGCCCTGCACAGCACAAAGTGAAGGTAGACGATCGCGCTCAACAGCGCGGCAAAGAAGCACCACACCGAGATGAACCAGATCGCATAGAAGAAGTAGGCTGCGGCAAAGGACAACAGCGCAAGAACGCCGAACACCTTCACCATTCGGTGCGTGGATAGAATCGGGCTGAAAGTAGTCGACATCAGATACAGCGTCATCGCTGCTGCGGCAAAGAAATGTGGCGAGACGTACTCAATGTGCTGGCCGGTCGGCCGTGAGACTATCGGAAAAGCGACCAGGAAGTACAGCAAGTACGCGGCCACCGTGACGCCCGCCACGACGAACACCAGCAGCGCTCGCCTGCGCCATCCCACCGGTTCCATCACCAGCACCGCCACGGGCACGTAGACCGGCCACAGCACATGGGAGAAAAAGGAATACACATAGGTCATGACCACATTGAGTTGCGGCGCCTCGTAGCGAAATGTCAGCCAGATCACGCCCTCGCTCAGTTGCTGGATCCCGAACAGCAGCGGGATTGCAGCGAACGGCATTTCTCGCGGGCGACTCGCCGACTTGAGCGTCAGCGTGCCGAGCCCGAGCAGGACGGCTCCCGCCGAGAAGCTTGCCGTGGCTGAAAAGCACATTCAATTCACTCCTGTGATACGGCCGTCGCGGCCGACGGCCACGCTCGCGCTGCGCATCGGATCGCTCATGTCTCTCAAGCCGACGCTCCCGATGAAACCTGCGCGTCGGTTACCGGTGCGCTTCGTCATTGCGCGCTCTTGATGCCGGTGAGCTTGGTGCGCTTCCGCATCAGCGCATTGATCACCACTACGAGTGGTACTGCCGGACATTGACAGCGCTGCAATCTCCGGACTCGGTACGAATGGATACAAGACGGCTGCAGCGAGCGGGAAGGCGATCACGTTGTAGCCCACTGCCCACCAAAGCGTGTCTGGCCCTGGGTCTGTGACATCATCTCACCGCAGTCTTTTGCTCCAGAATCCCCATGCGATTCCATAGAGCGCACCGAGCACAAAACCGACGGCGGTGAACAGCACGAATCCCGTCAGGAAAGCGAATGGACTACCGGAGATCGGCAACGGACTGGCCGGTGCAAGTGCAGCAAGCAGCCCGAATGGCGGAAACAGAATGTCGAAAATGGCGCATGAGACATATGCCACACCCAGAGTCGTCGCCAGCGAAAACGCATGTACTTTCCAGGAATTAGTCATGACACCCCTCCCAAAAGATTGTTGGTCCCATTAGCGGCGCGGTTACTCGCCGGATTTCGTCGTAGCGCACTGCGGCGTTTCCCGCAGCGGAATTCACTGTCGCGTTTTCAAGCAGCAGCCCATCCAGCCAAAGGGTGATTGTTTTGAGGGCCAGACCATAGTTACCGACTTGGCAGTAGTTGTGCGCGCCCTCGCTCCGCGTAAACAACCGTGCCGTGATCGAGCGCGTGTTCTTGAACATTCCTATCCGGTGGTGCCACTGTTGCATCGGGACGTAGTGGCCTTCGCTTTCCGCCATCAGCTGAACATGCGGTCGAATCGAAGCGGAGATGTCGGTGGTTCGGGCTCGCCCACCCACCCGAACCAGCGGTTCATCTGGAAGTTCATGCTCACGTCCGGATGCAGGCTGTGATAGCCGATGGGAAATGTCATTGGCACCATTGCTGTCCGTGGCCGGTCGGTCGTGTCGTTCATGTACGTAGGCCGCAATGC
>JANOGH010000239.1:0-1831 GCA_031414075.1 Betaproteobacteria bacterium
GCGCGATACACAGCGCGCGCACCTGCGGCTCGTCGAGTTCCATCAGATAGCCCAGGCACAGATTGCGCAGCGCGCGTTGTCCGGCCGAATGGGCGTCGGGGCGGTACGGTTGCGGCGCTGTGGTAGCCCGGTAGGCAGCCAGCAATTCGTTTTTCAGCGCGCTCGCAATATGCTTTCTCAGCGATCTGCGTACCGAATGAATGGCGTCCGGGTCGATCTCGCCCATCTGTTCTGCTATGTAACCTTCCGAGGGCAATCCCAGCGCTTCGGTTGCGAAAGCGGGATCATCTGGTGCGTCCGCGAGCACGCAGCCGAAGGCCGTGACAAAGGCATCTGGAAATCGGGGAGCGCGTCCGGCACGGAACTCTCCGATACCGCGCAGCAGCAGATTGAGTGCGAGGCGCTGCCCGGCTTCCCAGCGGTTGAACGCGTCCGCATCGTAGGCCATCAGGTGGGTCAGGTCGGCATCCGTGAAATCAAAGTGCAGGTTGACCGGTGCGGAAAACCCTCGCAGCAGAGAAGGCACCGGCCGCTGCGATACATTCACAAACTCGAATCTCTCGAGCGGCCGGGTCAGGGATAGAACCCGCGTGCCGCCGGTTGGCTGCGCTTCTCCCGCGAGTTGCAACGGCAGTTCGCTTCCGTCCGGCGCCACCAGCCCGACGGCGAACGGAATGTGAAATGGCAACTTGGTTTCCTGCCCCGGTGTCGGCGGACAGGATTGCTCCACCGTGAGCGTGTAGCGCCTGGCTGACGCGTCGTACTTGCCGCCGACATTGAGAATGGGCGTACCGGCCTGCTCATACCAGCGCTTGAACTGCGTCAGGTCCACGCCCGAGGCATCCTGCATCGCCTGCGCGAATTCCTCGGTGCGCACCGCCTGACCGTCGTGACGCTCGAAATACAAATCCATGCCCTTGCGGAAATTGGGCGCGCCGATCAGCGTATGAATCATGCGCACGACTTCGGCGCCTTTTTCATAAACCGTGGCGGTGTAGAAATTGCTGATTTCCATGTAAGAGGCAGGGCGGACCGGATGGGCCATCGGTCCGGCGTCCTCCGGGAACTGGGCACCGCGCAGCGACCGGACTTCCTGAATGCGCTGCACCGGACGCGAATAGGTGTCGGCGCCGTACTCCTGGTCGCGGAATACGGTGAGGCCTTCCTTCAGCGACAACTGGAACCAGTCGCGGCAGGTAACACGGTTTCCGGTCCAGTTATGGAAGTATTCGTGTGCCACGACGCGATCGAGGAGCATGAAATCGGTATCGGTCGCAGTGTCCGCGCGCGCGAGGACATACTTCGTATTGAAAATGTTCAGGCCCTTGTTTTCCATCGCCCCCATGTTGAAGTCGCCAACCGCGACGATCATGTACTGATCCAGGTCGAGTTCCAGGCCGAATACGTCCTCGTCCCATTTCATCGCGCGTTTCAATGCCCCCATCGCGAATCCGCACTGATCGAGCTTGCCCGGCTCGACGAAGACGGCGAGCTTCACTTTGCGACCGGAACGCGTCACGAAGTTGCTCGCCAGCCGGTCCAGTTTCGCGGCGACCATGGCAAACAGGTAGGCGGGTTTCGGAAACGGGTCTTCCCATTTTGCCCAGTGCCGGCCACCGGGTTCGTCGCCTTGCGCGACCTGGTTGCCGTTCGACAGCAGGAAAGGATAGGACACCTTCTCAGCGTGAATGGTGTTGGTGTAGCGCGCCATCACGTCGGGCCGGTCGGGGAAGAAGGTGATGCGGCGGAAGCCCTCGGCCTCGCATTGAGTGAAGTAACCGTCCTTGCAGGCATACAACCCCATCAGCTTGGTGTTCTGCTGCGGGCGGAT
>JANOGH010000240.1:0-1676 GCA_031414075.1 Betaproteobacteria bacterium
AGCAGCAGCGCGCGCGCCTGCGGCAGCTTCTCCTGCGCCCCGACGTACTGCGCCTTCGCCCCAGCGTACGTCGAATCCTGCACTTGCGCCTCGCGGTAGATCGATATCAGGTCGGCGGCCCAGGTCTGGCCCGCGAGCAGCGCTGCGGCCAGGAACAAAATGCGCTTCATCGATTTCTCCCTTTTTCCCCGATTCTGATAATTGTTGCCGCCTGCACGACCTTCTTTTGCTCGCGCACAGCGGGCCCGAGCCCGTTGACGATCATGTCCAGATGCTGGTCCAGATATTTTTCCGGATCGACGCGCTTGCTATCGCAGAAATCGAACGAATGACGCCACAGCAGCAGATAAACCAGCGGCGCAAGAATCACGCGCATCGCATAATTCGCATCCATCTGCCTGAACTCGCCGCTTTCCATCCCTCTTTCCAGCACGGTCTGCACCAGAAGATGCCCGCGGCTGATGACTTCCTCATAGTAGAACTTGCCGATTTCCGGGAAATTGCGGCACTCGGAAAACATCAGCTTCGGAATGCCGCCGAGTTTCGTCGTGCCGACGGACGCCCACCAGCTGAAAATGATCTCGCGTAACAACTCGAAAGACGTGCCGTGATGTTCATCCAGCAGGCGCTCGCCACGCTCGATCATCGGCACGATGCCGGAACGGATGACCGCCTTGAACAATTCCTCCTTGCTGGAGAAATAGAGGTAGAGCGTGCCTTTGCTGACGCCTGCCCGGGCGGCCACTTCATCGAGACGGGTCGCGGCAAAACCGCGTTCGACGAACAGATCGAGAGCCGCCGACATCAATTCGGCGGGGCGCGCTTCCTTGCGCCGCGTCCAGCGGCGGTCCTGTTTGGGTTGGAGATTCACGATTGAAAGCGCAGTAAATGACTGAGCGGTCAGTAATATACACGCGCCAACTTCAGGGTCAACAGGTATTCCGGTCATTTTTCCTGCCGGGCAGGATAGAGCACATGAACGGGAGCGACCCGCCGGCCTATAATTGTTCCAACGCTGCGCATTCCCCTTGACAGACGCCATTCTGAATTCGGTCCGGCCACCCGCCGTTGCCGGTGCATTTTATCCCGGCACAGTCGAAGGCCTGCGGTCGCAACTCTCGATCCTGCTTGCATCGGCCGGGACTGCGGACCTGCGGCGCCCCAAGGCGCTGATCGCACCTCACGCCGGATACGTTTATTCCGGATCGACAGCCGCCAGTGCCTATGCGCGTCTCGCGCCGCATCGGGACGAGTACTCGCGTGTCGTCCTGCTCGGCCCGGCTCATCGCGTACGCCTGCGCGGACTGGCTTTGCCGGGAACCACCACATTCGTAACGCCACTCGGGGAAATTTCGCTGGATCACGACGCGGTCGTGGCCTTGCGCAGGCTGCCTCAGGTCTGCGTCAGCGATGAGGCACATGCTCTCGAACATTCTCTCGAAGTGCACCTGCCCTTTCTGCAGCAGACGCTGGCCGCCTTCACGCTGGTGCCGCTCGCCGTCGGCGATGCGTCGGTCCAGGAAATCGCCGAGGTGCTGGACCTGCTCTGGGGCGGCAATGAGACGCTGATCGTGGTCAGCTCGGACCTGTCGCATTACCTGCCCTACTCGCAAGCCAGGCTTGTCGACGAGCACACGACCCGCATGATCCTCGAGCTCGCGCCGCGACTGAATCAC
>JANOGH010000241.1:0-6864 GCA_031414075.1 Betaproteobacteria bacterium
GGCGCGCAAGTCCATCTGACACCGATCGAATTCCGGCTGCTCTCGGTGCTCGCGAGCAATGCAGGCAAAGTCATAACGCATCGCCAGTTGCTGCGGGACGTGTGGGGGCCATCGCACGTCGAGCACTCGCATTATCTGCGCATCTATATGGCGCAACTGCGCCACAAGCTGGAAGACGATCCCACGCGGCCGCGTCACCTGCTGACGGAAACCGGCATCGGCTACCGTCTTTCTGTCGAGTAATCCGGCTGGCCGCAACGGCAGAATTTCTCAGGCCGGCGCCAGAACACGCAGCTCCATGCCGCGCACGAAGTCCTTTACCTTGGCGCGATAGGCCTGCATATGCGGCGCAACGCCGTGCGCCTTGAGCGCGGCGACGGTCTCCCATTTCTCGATCACGACCACGCGATCCGCGCCGACTTTGAACTGAATCGGGATGTCGGTCTGGGCGTCGACGGCCGGGCCGTATTCGAGACAACCGGCCTCGGCGAGGACGTCGGGAATGACCTTGCGGAACTCGGCCAGAAATTTGTCCCGTGTTCCGGGATTCAGTTCTACGGTGGCAATGACGTGGATCATTTTCTCTCCTGTTGATTTAAAGGATCGTTGAAACTTTTAGAACGTTCACCGCAAAGGACGCAAAGGACGCAAAGGACGCGAAGGAAAACGCGAACGAGGAAAAAGAACCTTGGAATAAAAAGCTGGATAACTGGTCATCGACCTGTAATGCCAACTTTCGCTGGTTTGGATCATCTGTCAATGAATGCCCTTACCACCATAATGTTTTCTGCCTTTGTTTTTCCTTCGCGTCCTTTGCGTCCTTTGCGGTGAACGCGTTTCCGAGTGGTTTAGTAGCCAAGCGTAACGACGATCAGGCCGAGTGTGAGCAATGCGATACCGATCAGTTCACGACGCTCGAGATGCTCGCGAAATACGCGCCGCGACACGATGTAGCTGAACAGCAATTCAGTCAGGCCGAGGGTGCGCACGTGCGCGACCGGCTCGATCGCCATGGCGGTGAACCAGCCCACTGAGGCGGCCGCGCCCATGAATCCGGCGAACAGCGACATGCGCCATGCCCGCAGTACGCGCATCACAATATCCCGCTGGCGCACCAGCAGCCAGCCGCCAAGCAGCAGCGTCTGCACGACCTGCGCGACCAGCAATGTGCTGGCGGCAGCCATCAGGAAGGGCGTGTCGTGCAAGGCGAGCGCGGCGCCGCGGAATCCCACTGCTGACAGGGCGAAACCGGTGCCCGACGCGAGCCCGAGCAACGCGAGGCGCGAAGTCCAGCCGGTCAGCAACGCGCGCAGCGGATGTTCGCGGTCGGCGGGCGCCAGCATCAGCACGCCGGCAGTTCCCAGCGCGATGGCGAATGCGACGATCGCATTGACCGTGTCGCCGAGGAAAACGAAGCCGAATACGGCGACCTGGATGATCTCGCTCTTCGAGTAGGCCACGCCGAGCGTGAAGTTGCGCTCGGCCATGACGCGCAGCAACAGGGCGGTAGCCGCGATCTGGCTTATCGCACCCAGCAAGACCCAACCCAGAAAGGACGGATTGGCGTCGGGGAAGTCGTATTGGCCGACTGAGTGCACCGCGATCAGCCACAGCGCGGCGAATGGCAGACCATAGAGGAAGCGGACCAGCGTCGCGCCAAGCGTCCCGAGCTCGCCCGTCAACTGGCGCTGGGCGGCATTGCGCAAGGTCTGCGCGAACGCCGCCCAGAGGGTGACCGGGATCCACAGCCAGGCGGGATGGGTCACGTCGATGGTGGCTGCGTCGGTTTCAGCCGCGGCCGACGAACGGCATCTTAGTGGCCATGATGGTGAGGAACTGGACGTTGACGTCCAGCGGCTGCTGCGCCATGTAAAGCACGGCTTCGCCGACCCGGTTTACGTCGATGGTCGGCTCGACCTTGATTTCGAGGTTGGCCTGCGGCACGCCCTTGGTCATTTTCGCCGCCATTTCGGTCAGCGCGTTGCCGATGTCGATCTGCGAGCAGGCAATGTCGTACTTGCGACCGTCCAGCGAGGCGGATTTCGTCAGCCCGGTTACACCGTGCTTGGTCGATGTGTAGGGCATTGAATTCGGACGCGGCGCATGCGCCGAGATCGACCCATTGTTGATGATGCGGCCGCCGCGCGGATCCTGGTCCTTCATCGTGCGGAACGCTTCCTGGATG
Organism: Betaproteobacteria bacterium; assembly: GCA_031414075.1. Lineage (GTDB taxonomy): Bacteria > Pseudomonadota > Gammaproteobacteria > Burkholderiales > JACQAP01 > JACQAP01. The sequence goes on from JANOGH010000241.1 coordinate 2,186, forward strand.
CACAGGAACATGCCCGTCAGGTTGATGTCGACCACGTTCTTCCACTGTTCGAAGGTCAGCTCCTCGAGCGGGACGCCCGGCGCGCTGACGCCGGCGTTATTGAACAGCACGTCGACCCGGCCGAAGGACGATTTTGCTTTCGCGAACAGCGCCTTCACCGATTCGGGGTCAGTCACGTCAGTCTGCACCGCCAGGGCCCGCGATCCTGCGCCGGACTCCTTTGCCGCCTGCTCCAGCACCTCCTTGCGGCGACCCGCCAGCGCCACGCTGTATCCCGCCTTCAGAAGCGCCAGCGTTGCTGCCTTGCCTACGCCGCTGCCCGCGCCGGTAACGATCGCGACCTTGCCATGCTTATCCATTGCCGTGTCCCTCCGCCAGATTTTGTTGTCGAGACGGAATGCTACCGCATCGCGGTGGTGTTTTCCCGATGCAGGGGGAAAGGGTTTTCGTTTTTCCGACTGCCCCGGTTAAACTGTCGGCCCCAAAGGAGGACTTGCAATGGGAGTCGGTAGAACGTTGGTGGCAGCAATCGGGGCATTTTCCATGCTCGCGGTTCCAGCCTGGTCGGACGAAATGAAGGACGACGCGATCGCGCGTCTGGTGGCAGCCCACGAGCCGGACGTTGCGGTCGCTGTGGGCCGGCTTGCGGTCAAACAGGCAGGGCTCGGTGCGGCTCGGGCGCTGCTCGCGAAGCGGGGCCGCGACGCCGGGCTCGACCGTGGGTGGAATGCGGCCACGCCCGAATGGCAGGCAGCGGAGGCGCGACTTGTCGGCGTCGTCGAAGAAGTCATTGCAAGCCAGATCAATGACCCGGCCTGGGTGCGGGCCATCCTGACCGAGCAGTTTTCGCGGTTGCTGAACGGCGAGGAAGCCGACGAAATCGCCACGCATTTTGCGACCGACATGGGCCGCGAGCAGCGCACCGTGGTGGAAATCAAGGTGGTGGGCGAGCTGCTGCTCGCCAACTACACGTTTACCAGTCGTATCGACAACAACGTGCGCGGAAGCGAGCGCGAATACGCCGGGATGCAGAAGGTCTGGGCCGACCGGGAGCCGTTCCGCGTGCGCGACTTCGACGGCGACGCCGGCGCCCAGCGCTTCGGCGTACGCAACCCGGGTGTCAAGTACGTCAAGATGCTGGCACTGCAGGGCGTCGAGGCCATGATCAATCATATCGACGAGGTGCGCGCGGAAGCTGTCGACGCAGTGAAGGCCAATGCCAAGGACATCGATCCTTTCATCCAGACCTATCGCCAACGTACTGCAGAATAGTCAAACACAGCGAAATGAAAGGAGTACGCAACATGTCGGCAATGCCTCGTTTCCATCTTGCGTTTCCCGTCACCAGCCTGGACAAGGCGCGCGCCTTCTACGGCGGACTGCTCGGCTGTCCGGAGGGGCGCTCCTCCCCGGAGTGGGTCGATTTCGATTTTCACGGCCATCAGATCGTTGCGCATCTTGCGCCGGATGCCGGCCACCGGGACACCAACCTCGTCGACGGCGACAATGTGCCGGTGCGTCACTTCGGACTGGTGCTGCCGATGGACGCCTGGCAGAAACTCGCCGACAAGCTCAAGGCGGCCGGCATCGAGTTCATCATCGAGCCGCACATCCGCTTCAGGGGCCAGGCTGGCGAACAGGCCACGATGTTTTTCCTCGACCCCTGCGGCAACGCGATCGAGTTCAAGGCGTTCGAAAATCCGGCTATGCTGTTTGCCAAATGAACTTCAGCATCGATTGAACAGGATACCTTACGTGCCTAGCACGTCGGAGTACCCTCTTAGGAAACAGAAACAACGGAGACATTTCCTTCTCTGCCCCTGTGTAGGGCAGGTCAATCAGGAATTTCATCCTGTCAATCCTGTTCATCCTGTCTGGTCATATAGAGCAAAGGGCCCGACAGGATTAACAGGATGGACATGATGGAAGACGGGTATAGCAATCGGTGTCGCATCTCATCCCGCCCCTGCCATCTCCTGTGCAATGCAGGCTGATCTCGCATTCTCAAAGCCACGAAGGACGGGGAATACACCTCGAACATATTTATCGCTTTCCTTTGCGTTTCCTTTGCGCCTCTGCGCCTTTGCGGTGAAATTGCATTAGGCCTTACTGCTTGATCTGGTCGGAAGCGGCAAAGGCTTCGAGCAAGGCCGCGATGCCGAATCCAGGTTTGCGCGCGGCGTCGAGAATGACCTTCTCGCGCCGTGCCATCAGATCGATCGCTGCCGGCAGTTTCTCGAGCACGTCGCGCGGGATGGTGACCGCACCGTGGCGGTCGGCATGCACGATGTCGCCATCCGCAACCGCCAGGCCCAGGACTTCACCGGCTTGCCGATCTCGACCACCTGCACCCAGGCGTGGCTTGGCGAGAGCGTCGCGGCGAAGCACTGGAACTGCGGCTGCATCGCGTCGAGGTCGCGCATGGAGCCGTTGGTCAGCGTCCCGACGCAGCCGAGGCCCCAATGGACATGGGTATTGACCTCTCCCCAGAACGCCCCGAGTCCGGGCTGGCTGTCGATGTCCTGTATGACAGCGATGGTGGGCTGATCTCCCTGCGCTACATGTTCGTAGTAGGCGATCTGGTTTTTTCTGCGTACCGCAGGGTCATACGGCGTCGAGCAGCGGATGGTCGCCGTCCTGGCGAACCCGACGATGGCCGGCAGTTTCGGAAATGCGCACAGGTAGGTTTGTCGCGTAAATCCGCGGGTGGAACGTTTTTCCTGCACAATCTCCAGCGCGTTGGCGATGGTCGGCGTGTCGAATTTTCGCAAGTGTTCGAACAGGGTATTCGGGTTCATATTGACTCTCATGCTGATGGACTGGGTTTCGGGAACTCGCTCGTCGAGCCCCGCGAGTGTATCGCGGGCGCAAAATGCCTGCTTGCCGCCAACGCCGCTGTAGAATGCGCAAGCAGGCTGATTGCGTGGCTTGAGCGCATAATCGTGAATCGAAGGAACTCAGCCTCGAAGAGGAGAGGGTGATGCCGCTAACCCACAACTACCTGATCGATCATTTACTGGTCCCCGCGGCGTTCCTGTTTTTTCTCGTCGCGGGCATCGCCGGCGCTGCGCTTGGTGCGGCCCTGATTGTTTTCCGCGGCCGTATTTCCGGATTGTTCCGTCCTATCAATCGCTGGGTGTCCGTGCGCAAGAGCCTGGCGCCGCTGGAAAGGCCCCACAATATCGCGCCAACCGTGTACAAATACCGGCGCGGGTTCAGCGCCGCCTTTATCATCGGCGCCGCATTTTCAATAGTCATGCTGGTGGTGAAAGTCGATGTCGGCGCAGTCGTATCCCTGCTGGGCGTCGACCCGCATTCTTTCATCGGTCCCTGGATTGCGGAAAGCCTGGGCTGGCTGCTGATCGGAGGCAGCGTACTGGCGATTGTGATCGGCATCATTCTTGGATTTTTTCCGCGCGTTCTCGGAGCGATCGAAACGCGTGCAAACCGCTGGTATTCCCCGAGGCAGATCGGAAAGGGCGCCGATGTAATGTATCTGACGCTCGACCGATGGGTCGAGTATTCGCCAAGGACCGCCGGCTGGATCATTGTCATCGCGGCGCTCGTCGTGGCATTCAATTCCGCGTTCGTCCTGTTTGGGCGCGGCTGAGCCGGGTCAATAGGATTTCGGCAGGCCGAGCACTTTCTCGGCGATGAAACAGAGGATGAGCTGCGGGCTGACCGGTGCGAGCCGCGGAATCATTGCTTCGCGCAGGTAACGTTCGATGTGGTACTCCTTCGCGTAGCCCATGCCGCCGAGCGTCAGCATGGCCTGCTCGCAGGCGTGAAAGCAGGCTTCCGCGGCCAGATATTTCGCCCCGTTCGATTCCGCGCCGCAGGGCTCGCCGCGGTCGTACAGCGACGCCGCCTTGAACACCATGAGATCCGCAGCCTCGAGTTCCATCCAGCAGCGCGCCAGCGGGTGCTGGATGGCCTGGTTCTGCCCGATCGGCCGATCGAAGACAATGCGCTCCTTCGCATAGGCAACCGCACGCCGCAGCGCCGCTCGCCCAAGGCCGATTGCTTCGGCCGCGATCAGGATGCGCTCCGGGTTCAAGCCGTGCAGGATGCAGTCGAACCCCTTGCCTTCCTCGCCGATGCGATCGTCCACGGGTACGGGAAGCTCTTCGATGAACAGCAGGTTCGAATCGACTGCCTTGCGCCCCATCTTGTCGATCTCGCGCGCTTCGACGAAGCGCCGGTCCAGAGCGGTGTAGAACAGCGACAGGCCGTCGGTCGGTTTGCCGACGGCCGCGGCGGTGCGCGCGAGCACCAGCATCCGGTCGGCGACCTGCGCCGTGGAAATCCAGATCTTCTGTCCACGCAGAATATAACGCTCGCCGACGCGTCGCGCCGTGGTCGCGATCTTCGCCGTGTTGAGGCCTGCGTCCGGTTCGGTAACGGCGAAGCAGGCTTTCTGTTCACCGCGGATCAGCCCTGGCAGCCAGCGGCTCTTCTGTTGTTCGGTCCCGAACACGACTACGGGATTGAGTCCGAAGATGTTCATGTGCACCGTCGAAGCGCCGGAAAAACCAGCCCCCGATTCGCTGATCGTCTGCATCATCAGCGCCGCGTCGGTAATACCCAGTCCGGCGCCACCGTATTGCTGCGGCATGGCAATGCCGAGCCAGCCGGCGTCGGCCACCGCACGGTAGAAGTCCTCGGGAAAGCCGCCGTCG
>JANOGH010000242.1:0-1974 GCA_031414075.1 Betaproteobacteria bacterium
CGTTCGTGTAGGCGTCCGCGGCCTTGAGTCCAGGCGCGTCCCTGACCGCCGGTTCGAAACCGATCAGCACCTTCAGCAGCGCATCCGCGCCTGCAGGCGGAAACAACCCGTCCCTGGAATAACTCTCGCTGTTCTTGCGATAGGCTTCCAGATAAAGCGTGCGATTGCCGATCAGATATTCCGGCGGCACCGCCTTCGCGACATCGTCGGGCGTCGCCGCCTTCAACCATTTCAGCGCGCGCACCATGGCATTGGCCAGCGCCTGCACCGTATTCGGATTGGCCTTGATGAACTCGTCCCGGGTATAGAGCGAACCCGACGGCAGCGGGCTGCCGAATACCGCCTTTGCGCCCTGTACGCTCACAGTTTCCACTACGACCTTGATCGTGCCGGTCTTTTCCAGCAGCGTGATGGCCGGCTCGATGTTCGCGATCGCATCCAGATGGCCGGCCTGCATGGCCGCGACGGCCGCCGGTCCGGTGCCTACACCGATAATGGACACGTCATCGGGTTCAAGCCCGGCTGAAGCCAGCAGATGATTGATGAAGGCATGCGTGCTCGAACCCGGCGCTGATACGCCGATCTTCATGCCCTTGAGATCCTTCGGCGACCGGTACCGGCTGGCCCGCTCTCTGGCCACGCCGAGCGATATCGCAGGCGTGGCCCCCTGCAGCACAAAACCGCGCAGATTCTGGCCGCGTGCACGCATGACCATCACGTGATCGAATCCGCCGGAGACAACATCGGCGCCGCCGCCCATCATGGCCTGCAACGCTTTCGCGCCGCCTGCAAAATCGATGAGTTCGACCTGCAATCCCTCGTCCCGGAAAAAGCCGAGTTGCTCCGCGATCGTAAGCGGCAGGTAGTAGAGCGACGCCTTGCCGCCCACCGCGATTACGACCTTCGGCTGTTCCGGCGGGGCGCCATTCGAGGTCGCAACTCCCAGCATGGCGGCGAGGAAAAAAACGAATGCGAACAATCTCTTCATGTGCTTTTCCGGCATGTAGCGCAAGGTGAGCGGCGGATTGTAACGCGGCAGCCCGAAGACCAGCGATCCCACCATTAAAGCAACTCAAGTTAAACTTGCGCGCTGGTTGCCACCCATAACAACGAGGAGAAAAACCATGATCGATCTCTATCTTGCAGGAACCGCAAACGGGCTTCGCGCTTCCGTCGCGCTGGAGGAAGCCGGCCTGCCCTACCGGATCCACAAGGTCGACCTGGCCAAAGGCGAACACCACACACCCGATTTTCTGAAGCTCAATCCCGCCGGCCTGATTCCGGTCATCGTCGATCAGGAAGGCCCCGGGGGCAAGCCGCTCACGCTCTCTCAGTCCGGTGCCATCATCCTGTACGTCGCCGAGAAATCCGGCCGATTCCTGCCGAAGGATCCGGTTCGCCGTGTCATGGCATGGCAATGGTTCGCACAGGGATTGAGCGATGTCGCCGGGACAAGTGGCGCGCTGTTCCGCGTGGAAAATAGCATTCCCGAGAAAATCGCCGGCAACACGGACTACTTCAAGAAGCGCCTGCTCGGTTTTTTCTCAGTCTGCGACGCGCATCTCGCGGGCCGCGAATTTCTGGCCGATGAGTTTTCGGTCGCCGAACTGATGCTGTATCCGAACTTCGCACTGCGTAAACAGATGATCGATCAGGCGGGCGGATTTGAAAACCTGCAACGCTGGGGCGCGGCCATCGGGGCGCGGCCCGGAATTCAGAAAGGCATGAAAGTGCTTGGGTGACCGGGTGAAGCAGGGACTAGGGAAGATCGTTACTGAATCCCTGCGTTACTCTAAGGAACCTCTGAAAATGACCCGATTTGTCATTCCCGCGAAAGCGGGAATCCATGTTTTGCAAAGAAAACTGGTTCCCCGCTTTCGCGGGGAAGACACATGTTCAGAGGTTCCCTAGGGGCGAGCGGCGAGGGCGAGCGAGGAGAGCACGATTCTTTCCCCCGATCCTCGGTCACGCCTG
>JANOGH010000243.1:0-2351 GCA_031414075.1 Betaproteobacteria bacterium
AAAGAAAACTGGTTCCCCGCGCCCCTGGCAAGGCTCAACTCGTCGGCGCAGGCTGGGGCGCGGACTCATAGCAGCCGACGACCGACTGATCGAAGTCGATGATAGAGCCGGTCATCATTCCGGATTCCTCAGACGCGAGATAGGCGACCGCGCGCGATACTTCGTCCACTTTCAGCATGCGCCCGGTGGGAAGATTTTTCTCCGCTGCCTCGCGCCAACCGTCCTTCGCGTCGTGATACGCCTTCATGACGCGATCTTCTCCCGGCGTATCCATCCAGCCGATGCACAGGCCGTTGACGCGGATTCCGTCGCGCATGACGCTGAAGGCGATGTTCTTGGTCAGCGTTGCCAACGCGCCTTTCGATCCGCAATAGACGGTGATGAAGGACTGCCCGCCATGGGCAGACATGCTGAGAATGTTGACCACGCTGCCGCGAATATTCTCGCGGCGCATGAGCTTCATCGAATCCTGCATGAGAAAAAACGGCCCGCGCACATTCACCGCGAACATCTGATCGAACAATTCCGGCGAGGTGTCCCAGATGGTGCCGCGATCGGTCATCCCGGCCACGTTCACCAGCACATCAACCCGCCCGAACACGGCGTCCGCCTTTGCCACCACCTTGCGGCAGTCTTCGACTTTGGCCAGGTCCGCCTGCACGAACTCGGTCTTGCAGCCGCGCGCGCTGATGCGCGCCGCGACCGCGCGTCCCTTGTCGGCGTTGCGCCCGCAGATGACCAGACCCTTGGCACCCCGCGTCGCAAACAGCTCGGCGACCGCTTCGCCCAGGCCTTGCGTGCCACCGGTAACGATCGCTATTTTGCCGTCGACGCGCGACGCGCCGGATCGAACCTCGTTCATCTTGACGCCCTCCCGTTGTTTCGGTCAGTCGACGCATTCAAAATTTGCGGCGCGAAATGCCGCCTGCAAGTGCTTCAATCCCATCCTTGAATATTCAAGCGGCGGCGCTTTCGCCGGGTCCTGCTCGGCTTCGACCACGGCCCAGCCCTCGTAGCCGATCTCGGCCAGCAGCCGGGTGAACGCGTAATAGTCGACACAGCCGTCACCCGGCACCGTGAACACACCTTCCAGCACGGCATTGAGGAAACTCATGTCCTCCTGCCTTGCTTTCCTCAATACATCCGGCCGAACGTCCTTGCAGTGCACGTGATTGATGCGGCGCGCATGACGGCGCGTGACCTCCAGTACATCCGCGCCTGCGTAGGTGAGATGGCCGGTGTCGATCAGCAACCCCACCGCTGGACCAGTGTGGTTCATCAGCAACTCGATCTCGCGCTGATTCTCCACCACGGTTCCCATGTGATGGTGGTAGGTCATGGCCACGCCGCGGTCCGCCAGGTGCTCGGCCAGCGCGGTGAGCTTGTGACCGTAGTCACGAAAATCCGTTTCCGGCAGGCGCGGGCGCTGTGACACCGGCACGTCTATTTTCCCCTGCACGGTGCCGGTCGTCTCGGCGTACACAAGGACCGGAGCGCCCACGGTTGCGAAGGTCGAGAGCTGTTCCTCAATGCGGCGCTTCTCTTCTTCCAGTGAGCGCGCCAGCAACTCACCGGAGAACCAGCCCGATACCAGCTCGAGTCCGAAGCGCCGCAACACGTCGGCCAGCTTCGCCGCATCCGCGGGAAACTTGACCCCGGTCTCAGTGCCGCTGAAGCCGGCCTGCTTGCTCTCGGAGAGGCAGGTTTCGAGGGTGGTGTTGCCACCCAACTGAGGCAGATCGCTGTTGGTCCAGGCGATCGGCGCTATGCCAAAACGAATTTTCATCGATGATCCTTGTTTTTCTAAACGCCGTGCCGTTGCTTCTTCTTCCCTTGCGCATGTTCCGCCGTCGCCTTGCGCACCGCCTCCCGCGCGCTGACCTCGGGCACCCCCACATCCCACCACGCATCACCCGGCGTCCAGGTAAAGGCGTCGACCTTGATCACGATCATCGTGGTGCGCGTTGCAGCCCGGGCGCGCTCCAGTGCACGATCCAGGTCAGCCATACTGCCCACCGTCTCGGCGAGCGCACCCATGGCCTCGGCATGCTTCGCGAAGTCAACTTCCACCAACGTCGATACCCGGCAATCGCGCAGCAGATTGTTGAACGAAGCGCCGCCCTTGAAGTTCTGCAAGCGGTTGATCACCGCGTAGCCGCTGTTGTCGCACAGCACCACGATCAATTTGTGCCCGGTGAGGACAGAGCTGTAGATGTCGGAATTCATCATCAGGTAGGCGCCATCGCCCACCAGCACGTAAACCTCTCCGTCCGGTTTGGCCATCTTCGCGCCCCAACCGCCCGCGATCTCGTAGCCCATGCAGGAGTATCCGAATTCGCAGTCGAAACTGC
>JANOGH010000244.1:0-3153 GCA_031414075.1 Betaproteobacteria bacterium
GGGTCCTGCACCTGGAAGCTGTCGAGCGCATAGCCATGCCTGGTCGTGTAGATCTTGGCTTCGACGATGCTGAAATTGATGCTCTGGAAGAAGCCGCAGATTCGCGCGAAGAGCGACTTCTCGTCGCGCGAATAAATCATCACCTGCAGTCCCTCCCCGATCGGGGAAAGGCGCGCCTTGATCACAGGTGTCGGGGAATTCACGCGATAGTTGAGCACCCGCGAGTGCCAGACGATGTCCTGCTCGTCGTGGCGCAGGAAATAGCTGTCGTCGAGCTTGTCCCAAAATTTGCGGGGCGCATTTTCGGGAATCGCGTACGCGCGCAATTTGACCAAGGCGCGCTCCTGGCGGGCCAGCAGCGTATTCTCCGCCGGGGCCGTGCCCGGATTGAGCAACCGGCGCGTGCTGCGGAACAGATCCTCGATCAGTTTCGCCTTCCAGGCGTTCCAGACCTTCGGGCTGGTGCCACGGATGTCCGCCACAGTGAGCAGATAAAGCGCCACCAGCCGCCGGTCATTTCTGACTTTATCGGCGAAAGCCCGAATGACGTCCGCATCCGACAAGTCCTGCTTCTGCGCGGTGGCGGACATCATCAGATGCTGCTCGACCAGCCACGTGATCAGCTCGGTATCATCCTGCGACAGGCCATGCGCGCGGCAGAATCGGGCGGCATCGACCATGCCGAGTTTGGAATGATCGCCACCGCGGCCTTTGGCGATGTCGTGAAACAGCCCGGCGAGATAGAGCACTTCGATACGCTCGAATTCCGCAATCAGCCGGCTGCACAGCGGATACTCGTGCGCCATCTCCGGCACTGCGAAGCGGCGCAGATTGCGCACCACCATGAGGATGTGCTCGTCCACCGTGTAGACATGAAACAGGTCGTGCTGCATGCGCCCGACAATGCGTCCGAAGGCAGGAATATAGCGGCCGAGCACGCCATACTGATTCATTCGCCGCAGTGCGTGGGTGATGCCGGTGGGGCGACGCAGAATCTCCATGAAGAGCGCTCGATTCTCCGGGCTGCGGCGAAACGCGGCGTCGATATGGTCGCGCGCGTGCCACAGGGCGCGCATCGTCGGCACGGCAAAGCCCTTGAGTTCCGGATGGTCCTGCAGCAGCAGGAAGGCCTCGAAAATCGCGGCTGGCTGGCGTTGAAACAGACCGTGGCTGGCTTCGAGCAGTTCCGCGTCGATGCGGAAGCGATCGTTCAGATCGCGAGGTTCCGCCGCGGAGACGGCAAAGATCCGCCGCCGCAGGTTGTGCAATACGATGGTATTGAGCAGCTGCACGGCCTTCGCGGTCGTGTAAAACTGTTGCATCAATTGTTCACTGGCGCGGCGGGCCGGCGTGTCGGCCAGTGCGTATTCCTTGGCGAGCGCGGCCTGGAAATCGAACAACAGGCGGTCTTCGCGTCGGTTGGTCAGACAATGCAGGCGCACGCGCAATACGGCGAGCGTGGCTTCGTGTCGCTTCAGTTGTCGCGCTTCCTCGCGGGTCAGTATCTTCTGACGCATGAGGTCGGGCCAGCTGTGGCCGAGGCCGGCAGCGCGGCTGATCCAGAGTATGTTTTGCAGGTCACGCAGCCCACCCGGGCTTTCCTTGACGTTCGGCTCGAGGTTATAGGCGGTATCGTTGAAGCGCGTGTGCCGCTGTTGCTGCTCGATCAGCTTGGCTTCCACGAAATACGCGACATCGAGGTCTTTGATCATTGCACTGGCGAAGCGCGTGTACTGTTTCCGGTTGCCGGCAATCAGTCTCGACTCGAGCAATGTGGTCTGAACGGTTACGTCGCGTCGCGCCTCGTCCTGGCACTCGGCGATCGTGCGCACGCTATGGCCGATTTCGAGACCGATGTCCCAGAGCACGCCGACCAGCGCTTCGACGCCGGCGCGGGCGCTATCGCCGACTTGGTCGGGAAGCAGGATCAGAACGTCGACATCGGAATAAGGGTAGAGCAGGCCGCGACCATATCCGCCGACCGCGATCAGAGCCAGTGCGTCTGATTGCCCGGTTTCGTTCCAGATGGCTCCGAGCGCCTGGTCGACCAGCGCGCATTGTCGTTGCAACGCTTTGGTCGCATCGGGCTTGTCGCCGAAAGCCGCCTTCAGTGCCGCGCGACCTTGTGCGAGTGCTTTGCGCCAGTCGTTCACGTTTGCGCCGAGTGCGGGAGTCCGCGCAAGGCGCGGAGCAGTTGCGGACGGCATCTACGCAATGAGCGACGGTGGCGGCGGTGCACCGGACGACACCGTCAACACTTCGAATCCGCTATCCGTTACCAACACCGTGTGCTCCCACTGCGCCGATAACGAATGATCCTTGGTGACGACGGTCCAGCCGTCCGCGAGCTGACGAATCCCGGCCTTGCCGGCATTGATCATCGGTTCGACCGTGAAAGTCATTCCGGACTGAAGCTTGATGCCGGTTCCGGCGCGGCCGTAATGGAGCACCTGTGGTTCCTCGTGGAATTTCCTGCCGATGCCATGGCCGCAGAATTCGCGCACGATCGAGAACCCGTGTTCTTCCGCGTGCGTCTGAATGACCTCGCCGATGTCGCCGAGATAGGCCCCGTGTCTGACTACCTGGATGCCGCGCCACATGCACTCGTATGTTACTTCCGCAAGCCTGCGTGCCTGGATCGATGGATCGCCGACATAGAACATGCGGCTGGTGTCGCCATGAAAACCCTCCTTGATCACCGTGATGTCGATGTTGACGACATCGCCCGGCTTGAGTTTCTTCGCCCCGGGCACGCCATGGCAGACGACATGGTTGACCGAGGTGCAGATGGACTTGGGAAAGGGTTGGTAACCTGGCGGCGCGTAGTTCAGCGGGGCCGGCACGGTGTGCTGCACGTTCACCATGTAGTCATGGCATAGCGCATCGAGTTCTTCGGTGGTGACGTTGGGCCGGACGTGCGGGGCGATGAAGTCCAGCACCTCCGCCGCAAGACGGCCGGCGACGCGCATTTTCTCGATTTCTTCCGGAGTCTTGATCGTGACGGACATGGCTGAATAGGTTTCTTGCGCGGGGCAATAATAACACCCGCGTGCACTCGCTTCAGCCTGGGACGAGCAACGACGGTCAGGACCTGTGTCGCGAAATTTCAGGCCGGCGTGCCCGGTTCAATGCGGGGTAGGCGAGGCGGAAGAA
>JANOGH010000245.1:0-8926 GCA_031414075.1 Betaproteobacteria bacterium
CGCTCGTCGACCGGGCCGCGATCGGCAACTCGGGGGCCTAGCATGCTGGATCCTGGATGCGGCATTCCTTAGCAGGAGCTCGCGCTTACCTCCGACGATCCGATCATCGCCCGGCAGCTGGAACAGATCGGGTGCGTCGCCGTGATGCCGCTCGCTTCGCTGATCGGGTCCGGCATGGGCATCCTGAATCCGTGGAATCTGCAAATCATCATCGACAACGCCACCGTGCCGGTACTGGTGGATGCCGGCGTCGGCACCGCGTCCGACGCGGCTATCGCGATGGAACTCGGATGCGATGGCGTACTGATGAACACGGCCATCGCTGCAGCGCAGGATCCGGTGTTGATGGCATCGGCCATGAAGAAAGCCGTCCAGGCCGGACGCGAAGCCTGCCTCGCCGGTCGCATGCCGAAAAAACTTTACGCCGCCGTCCCCTCGTCGCCGGCCGCCGGGGTCATCGCCTCCGCCAGTCACGACAAGGCTGCCTGAATCCGGAAACAGGCGTCGCATTGGGGATTCTATCTGGCGCTGCCGTCAGCGGGGCGTTATATTCGCGCCCGGTGAACTCTCCGCATCGACATATCCGCAGTTTCGTGCTGCGCCAAGGCCGTGTCTCGAACGCGCAGCAGCGCGCTGTCGATTCCTTGCTGCCGCTGTTCGGCATCGCTTATACCGCCGCGCCATTCGACTTCGACGCCGCCTTCACCCGGTCCGCTCCGAAATTTCTCGAAATCGGTTTCGGCATGGGGGAAACCACCGCGCAGATCGCGGCCGACCATCCGCAAAACGACTACCTCGGCATCGAAGTGCACACGCCTGGTGTCGGCGGTCTGCTGCGGCTGATCGAAGCGCAGCGACTGACCAACATCCGCATCGTCCGGCACGACGCGGTGGAAGTCGTCACCCACATGATCCCGGCAACCAGCCTGTCCGGCATCCATGTGTTCTTTCCGGACCCGTGGCCAAAGAAACGCCATCACAAGCGCCGGCTCCTGCAGCCCGCGTTCGTGCATTTGCTGGCGAGCCGGCTACGGCCCGGCGGAACCCTGCATGTGGCGACCGACTGGGAGGAGTATGCGTCGCAGATCCTGGAGGTCCTCTCGGGGGAGACGCTGCTGGTCAACAGCGCGGACGGCTTTGCGCCGCGCCCGGACTGCCGGCCGCTGACCAAATTCGAAAGCCGCGGGCTCAAGCTCGGCCATACCGTACGCGACATAGTCTTCCACGCCCACGGCTGAGCTTTAGCCGGCTGATTGCCGGCGACAAGAGCGTCGACGCAGAGGGCGCAGAGGAAGGCAAGAACTATGAAGGAACAAGTGACTTGCGGATGTCGTTCTTGTTCAGCTTTTCTCTGCGACCTTTCTTGCCCTTCCTTTGCGTCAACGCTCTTACGTGTCGTCCTTAGGACGGCTGGTTACTCAGCAGAATCGCGTAGAAATATCTGCAGCAGGTCGTTGAGAAAACGTTGGCCCTTGAGCGTCGGTTGCAGCCGCAGATGATCGCGCTCGATCAATCCCCGTGACTCGGCCTCCTGCAATTCCTTACGCCGCGCATGTAACGGCAACCCGGTGCGCGCCGCGAATAACGACAGGTCGAACCCATTGACCAGCCGTAGCGCATTCATCATGAATTCGAAGGGCAGGTCCTCTACCCTCACCGCCTGCTCCTGCTGCACAGCCACACCCGCCTCCGCTTTTTCCATGTACTCGCGTGGCTGCTTGTAGCGCGCCTGCCGCAGGATCCGGTCGGCGAACGATAATTTGCCGTGCGCGCCGGCGCCGATGCCGAGATAGTCGCCAAAGGTCCAGTAGTTCAGATTGTGTCTGACTTCGCGTCCGGATAGCGCGAATGCCGATGTCTCATAGTGCCGGTAGCCGGCATCGGCGAGACGGGTTTCGATGGCTTGTTGCATATCGGCCGACACCTCGTCGTCCGGCACCGCGGGCGGATGCCGGTGAAACAACGTATTGGGCTCGATGGTCAGGTGATAGGCCGAGACGTGCGCCGGTGAAAAGCCGAGCGCGGCATCGATGTCGGCCACCGCCTGTACCACTGTCTGCCCCGGCAAGGCATACATGAGATCGAGGTTGAAATTGTCGAAGCTCGAGCGCGCGATCTCGATGGCAGCCCGCGCCTGCGCCGCGTCGTGGATGCGGCCGAGTGCCTTCAGATGCCCGGGATTGAAGCTCTGAATGCCGATCGACAGCCGGTTGATGCCAAGCGCGCGGAATTCGGCGAACTTGCGCGCCTCGAATGTGCCCGGGTTCGCCTCCAGGGTAATCTCGGCATCCGCCGCGAGCGGCAGGCGGGCCCGGATGGCCGACAGCAGGTCGTCGAGCCCGCGCGCCGACAGCAGGGACGGCGTGCCACCGCCGAAGAACACCGTATACACCGGCCGCCCCCAGACTTGCGGCAGCGCCGTTTCCAGATCGGCAATGAGTGCCGAGATATATTTCCTTTCAAGTTCCGGTTCAATGCCTACCAACTCCCTCTCCGCCGTCAGGGGGAGAGGGCGGGGGTGAGGTGGTTTTAGCTCGTGCGAATTGAAGTCGCAATAGGGACACTTGCGCACGCACCACGGAATATGAACGTAGAGGGACAGCGGTGGCAAGACCGACAGCGCGACCGTCGCGTTCGCTGTGGGTGACTCCAGGATAGGCATGGGCGTCTTGAAGGAATTCCGGTTTCTACTATAACCTGTCCGGCAGCTTCTTCCGTTATGCAACGCTCCCGCACCTTGTCACGAGCGCAATGACCCAATCCGGCAGTGAAAATCCGATCGGTGTCTTCGACTCCGGCGTCGGCGGGCTGACCATCCTTCGCGCGGTGCGGCAGGCACTGCCGCGCGAAAATCTCGTCTACGTCGCCGATGCGGCCTACGTTCCCTATGGACAAAAATCGCCAGAGCAGATTCGCGATCGGGCCATGGCGATCGGCGGGTTTCTGGTCCAACAGGGGGCCAAAGCCATCGTCGTCGCCTGCAATACCGCGACGGCTGCGGCGATCGATCTGCTGCGAGCGCGATTGCCGATTGCCTTCGTCGGCGTCGAACCGGCGATCAAACCTGCCGTTGCCGCCACGCGCAGCGGCGTGGTGGGCGTACTGGCGACGCCGGCCACGCTGGCGAGTGAGCGCTACCGCAGTCTGATCCAACGCTTTGCAACCGGCATCCGGATCGTGGCGCAGCCTTGCGCCGGCCTGGCCGAGCACATCGAGCGCGGCGATCTCGACGGTGACCACACCGAGTACCTGCTGCGCGGCTTCGTCGAGCCGCTGCTGGCCGAGCGCGCCGACGTGATCGTGCTCGGCTGCACCCACTATCCTCTGGTCGCACATATCGTCCAGCGCATCGCCGGCGCCGGCGTGGCCGTCATTGAGAACGGCACGGCCGTGGCAAAAGAAGTGACGAGGCAATTGACGCGGCGCGGATCGGCGCGGTCGAGCGGGACAGGAAGCGAGACCTTCTGGTCGAGCGGGCCAACGCAGCGGATCGAGACGCTGCTGATCAAACTATGGGCACCGCACGCACGCCTGCGGGCCCTGCCGGAGTTTCAGATCAATTCCGGGCGGGACTTCAACGCAACGCCCTGAAGATCTTGATCAGTCGCAGCAAGCCCACGACGATCAATCCGCTGCGATAGCCCAAGCGCAGCAATTTACCGGGTCCGACCGCGACCAGGGCTGCCGCGGCGACGGCGGCCCCCACGGGACTCGATTTGAGCCCGCGGTAGGCGCGCCATGCGAGATCGACGAAGGCCAACGACTGTCGGACCGCGGCCGCCTGCACGGCAAGTTCCCCGCGCTGCTCGGTTGCCCGCGCCACCAGCAACCGGCGCTTGCGATCGATCTCGCGCAGTCGGGCGCTCATCTTCCACCCAGGCGATCACGATCCTTGGCGAGTTCCTCGAGCGTAGCCTGGAACAGATGCGGCCTCCCCCGCGCCACCGCCCTGACCCGCAACCACGACATCAGAGCAAGCACCGCGAATCCCGCCGCCAGCAGTACGGCAACCAGAATCCGGTTGGTATCCCAGAACGCGACCAGGACGGCCACCGCAATCAGGACCACCGTCGTAAACGCCAGAAACAGGGAGACGATGGCCCACAACAGCATCGCGGTCAAACGCGCGATCTGCTCCTCGACTTCGGTACCGAGCAACTCGATGCGGGTGTGTGCGATGCCGGCGAGCGTAGTGAGCAACTGCCTCAGCGAATCGAACATGCCGAGCGAATGGCCTTGCGGCGCTTTGGGTCCGTCGTGATCGTCCATGCGTTCAGGCTTACTTCTTTGCGATCAGAATGCCGATGACGACACCCACGGCGGCCGCGACACCCACCGCAGTCCAGGGATTGTCGTTCACGTAGTCGTCCGCCGCTTTGGCGGCTTCGCGAGTCTGCGCTGCGGCCGCATAACCGGCCTGCGCAATGCGAGCCTTTGCGGCATCGACGGATTCTGCCGCCCGCGACCGGGCCGCGGCGACCTTTTCGCCCGCCTGCCCGGCAGTGGCTCTAAGCAACTCTTCCGCGTCCGTCACCACCAACTGCAGGTCCTCCATCAACTTGTCCGCCGAAACTGCCTTGCTATTCATCACGGTCTCCTGGATTGATTCGATGCACTCTTGTCAAATAGGGCGGCGTCCTGATGCGGCCATCGAAACACCGTACGGGTCAGCCGCGTTGCTGCAACGCAACTGCTTTAAAGCATTGCCGAGCAGCGCCAGTGCCTTGCCCCTGTGACTGATGAGATTCTTTCGGGCCGCCGCAAGTTCCGCTCCAGTCTGCCCAAATTCCAGATCCAGGAACAAGGGATCGTACCCGAAGCCGCCGCAACCGCGCGCTGCCCGCAGAATCTCGCCCCGCCACAGCCCTTCCGCAATCAGCGGCTGCGGGTCCTGGGCGTGGCGCATCACCACGATTACGCAGTAGTAGTGCGCCTGGCGGTTCGGCCGATCGCCAAGCGCTTCGAGCAGTTTTTCGTTGTTACGCTCATCCGATCGGGGTTCACCGGCATACCGCGCGGAGTGCACGCCCGGCGCACCGCCCAGTGCATCGACACAGATGCCAGAATCGTCCGCCAGTGCCGGCAAGCCGGTGACGCCCGCCGCATGTCTCGCCTTCGCCAGCGCATTCTCGATGAAGGACCCATGCGGCTCGTCCACCTCCGGTACTCCGAATGCGGACTGCGGCAACCCCTCGATGCCCAGCGGCGCCAGAATCTGGCTGATTTCGCGCAGCTTACCCGGATTGTTGCTCGCTATGACGAGCCTTTCAAACATGTAGACCTTGAACCGCGGAGGCGCAAAGGCACAGAGGAAACGCAAAGGAAACCGAGACCAGATATCTGGTTGGTCCGGCGTCTTTCGTCGGCAATTTGTCAGACAGCCTGCACATGGCGCTCTCCCTTGGATCGCACTCCTTTGCGTTTGCTTTGCGCCTTGGCGCCTTGGCGGTTAACCGATCTTCTCGAGCGCGGCGCGCTGCGCGGCGATAAGCTGGCGGATGCCTTTTTCAGCCAGGTCCAGCATGGCGTCCATTTCCTTGCGCGCGAACGGTTCGCCCTCCGCGGTGCCCTGCACCTCCACCAGCTTCCCGCCGCCGGTCATGACCACGTTCATGTCGGTATCGCTGTTCGAATCTTCTGGGTAATCCAGATCCAGCACCGGCATTCCCTCGAAAATGCCGACGGAAACCGCGGCGACGAAGTCGCGGATCGGCCAGTTGCCGATGGCCTGCTTATGCTTCAGGAAGGTCACGGCGTCATGCAATGCGACGAAAGCGCCCGTGATGCTCGCGGTGCGCGTGCCGCCATCGGCCTGGATGACATCGCAGTCGATCTGGATGGTCCGCTCGCCGAGCGCGGCCAGGCTGGTCACCGCGCGCAGGCTGCGGCCGATCAGGCGCTGGATTTCCTGCGTGCGTCCGGACTGCTTGCCGCGCGCCGCTTCCCGGTCCGAGCGCGTATTGGTCGACCGCGGCAGCATGCCGTACTCGGCGGTGAGCCAGCCCTGGCCCCTGCCTTTCAGGAACGCCGGCACCTTGTCCTCGATGCTCGCGGTACAGATGACCTTGGTGTCGCCGCACTCGATCAGCACCGAGCCTTCCGCATGGCGTGTATAGGCACGGGTAATATTGAGCTGTCTCAATTGTTCGGGGGCTCGTCCGCTCGGTCGCATGGCTGTTCTTTCATTTCAGGATGACGTCGGAATGGGCAGAACCCGGCGCGCACGACAAAGGCTCAAGCGGTCGCGAATCGGAAATATGCCCTGATTTGTGTGCTATCTTTTCGGCTCGCCAATTTTGGTGAACTCCTTCGCCCTTGTAAAGCTTCCGGGCCGCCGATGATTTATAGCATGACGGGTTATGCAGTTGCCGCGGCCGAACTCCCGTTTGGCGCGCTCAATCTCGAACTGCGTTCGGTGAATCATCGCTATCTCGATATCCAGTTCCGTATCCCGGACGAGCTGCGCCCGCTCGAGTCGGGGCTGCGCGAGAAGACAACCGCCCGCATCGGCCGCGGCAAAGTTGAAGTGCGGATCGCCGTCAGCAAGTCGGCGGCTTCCCAGTCGACCCTGCAGATCGACGACGGCCTGCTGGGCCAGCTCGCGCAGCTGAACGCGCACGTGAGAGCCGTGCTGCCCGAAGGTCAGTCGCTGTCGGTGGCCGATGTGATGCGCTGGCCGGGCATGCTCGGCAACGACAGCCTGGTACCTGATGAACTGCTGGAAGCCTGCGGTCGGCTGCTCGATCGCGCCCTCGACGATCTGACGGCCACGCGGGGACGCGAAGGCGAAAAGCTCAAGAATGTGTTACTCGAGCGCATCGCGTCCATGGAAGCGCTGGTGGGCAGGCTGGCGCCGCGCATGCCGCAATTGGTGAGCAATTACAGGGAAAGGCTGACGGCGCGGCTGAAGGACGCGATGGTCAGCGTGGACGATGAACGCCTGAAACAGGAACTGGTGTTGTTCGCTTCCAAGATCGACGTGGACGAGGAACTATCGCGGCTGAGCACCCATTTCGGCGAAATCCGTCGCATCCTCGACAAAGGCGGTGCCGCCGGCAAGCGCCTTGATTTCCTGATGCAGGAACTGAATCGCGAAGCCAATACCCTGGGCTCGAAATCTGTCGACATGGAGTTCACCCAGACCTCGATGGACCTCAAGGTGCTGATCGAGCAGATGCGCGAACAGATCCAGAATATTGAATGAAAGGAAACGTATTCATCGTTTGCGCGCCGTCCGGGGCCGGCAAGACTTCGCTGGTCACCGAACTGCTCAGGCGCGTGCGCAGTACGCTGCTCTCGGTGTCACATACCACGCGCGCGCCGCGCCCTGGTGAACAGGATGGGCGCGACTATCACTTCGTGTCGAGGCCGACGTTCGTTGCGATGATCGAACGCGGCGAATTCCTGGAAAGCGCCGACGTGCACGGCAACCTCTACGGCACTTCGCAGGGCTGGATCGACCGCCAGCGCGCCCGTGATGTCGATATCGTGCTGGAAATCGACTGGCAGGGAGCACAACAGGTGCGCAAGCTGATCCCGGACGCCATCGGCATCTTCGTCCTGCCGCCTTCGCTGGCGACGTTGCGGCGGCGGTTAAACGACCGCGGGCAGGACAGCGACGCGGTGATCGAGCGCCGGCTTCAGGCCGCTCAGGGGGAGATCGCGCATCTGGCCGAATTCGACTATGTTATTATCAACAACAACTTTGATGATGCCGTCGAAGACTTGGTGAGCATCGTGCGGGCGGCCCGATTGGGGATCGCCTCACAAGTATCCCGCCACAGCGATTTGATCAACAGCCTGAAATGAGTTGCATATGGCGCGAATAACCGTAGAAGACTGCCTGAAACATATTCCGAATCGTTTCGAGCTCACGCTCGCTGCGACTTACCGGGCGCGACAGCTTGCGACCGGCGCGTCTGCCTTGGTGGATACCAACAAGGACAAACCCACCGTCATCGCTCTACGCGAAATCGCGTCCCAGAAAGTCGGGGCCGATATCCTCAAGACCAAGGGTTGACGGCCACGCCGTCACGACCACCGCAGGAGGCTCAGCCGATCGACCTTTCCAACCGGTGAACGCCGCATTTTCATCGGTTCCGGCTCAAGCCCCCATGTCCGAAGCCGAGCTTCTGTTCAGGAACGCAGCCGGCTACCTCAAGCCGGAGGACATCGTACAGCTCCAGAGCGCGTACGAGTTCAGCGAAACCGCGCACGAAGGGCAGTTCCGCAAGTCCGGCGATCCCTACATTTCCCATCCGATCGCCGTCGCCCAGATCCTCGCGCAATGGCATCTCGACGCACAGGCGCTGACCGCAGCCCTGCTGCATGACGTAATGGAGGACACTGCCGTCACCAAAGGCGAGATCAGCGAGATATTCGGCAAGCACGTGGCCGACCTTGTCGATGGCGTCTCCAAGTTGGACCGCATCGAGTTCCAGACGCAGGAAGAAGCCCAGGCGGAGAACTTCCGCAAGATGCTGCTGGCGATGGCGCGCGACGTGCGCGTAATTCTGATCAAGCTGGCCGACCGCCTCCACAACATGCGCACGCTGACGGTCATGCATCCGACGCAGCGGGCTCGCATCGCACGCGAGACGCTCGAGATCTACGCGCCCATCGCCCACCGGCTGGGATTGAACGAGCTCTACCAGGAATTGCAGGAACTTGCGTTCCGCCACCTTTATCCGAACCGGTTCAACGTGCTGTCCAAGGCGCTGTTGCGGGCACGCGGAAATCGGCGCGAGGTGGTGGACAAAATTCTCGATGCACTCAAGCAGAAGCTGGCCGACAACCACCTTGAAGCCACCGTCAGCGGGCGGGAAAAGAACCTGTACAGCATCTACACCAAGATGCACGAAAAGAATCTGTCGTTTGCCGAGGTGTTCGACATCTACGGGTTTCGTGTCATCGTCCGGGACGCAGC
>JANOGH010000246.1:0-2783 GCA_031414075.1 Betaproteobacteria bacterium
AGTCCGAGTTCGACTCCGAACACCTGTCTTTCCTTGCTTTCCTTTGCGTTTCCTTTGCGCCTTCGCGCCTTTGCGGTTAATTGAATGAGGAGATCGACATGAAACTGACCATAAGAAACATCCGGGCGCGAGCGGTGCAGGTGCCGCTGAAGCGCCCGCCGCGGTCGGCCTCGGGAGAGATTCCGGATGCCGCGCTGGTGCTGATCGACATCGAGACCAACGAGGGCATCACGGGCAGCAGCTATCTGTTTGCGTTCATGCGCAGCATGCTCAAACCGACGGTGGCCATGGTCGAAGCGCTGGCGGAATTAATCAACGGCGATGCGCTCGTTCCGTTCGAGATCGAAGCAAAGCTGCGCAAACGGCTGACACTGCAGGATTCGCACGGCATCGCCGGCCAGGTCATCGCGGGCATCGACATGGCGGCATGGGATGCGTATGCCAAAGGTCTCGGCGTGCCGCTGGTACGCGCGCTCGGCGGGAAGGTCAAGCCGGTGCGGGCTTACAACAGTTGCGGATTGTGGATCAAGGATCCGGCTTTGCTCGCCGATGAAGCGTCGCAGTTGATCGCCGAAGGCGGCTACAGCGCGGTGAAGCTGCGCATCGGCCGGCCGAATTTCAAGGAAGACCTGGCCGCTGTGCGTAACGTAAAGAAGCGCATCGGTGACGATGTGTTACTGATGACGGACTTCAACCAGAGCCTGACGGTGAATGAAGCCATTCTGCGCGGGTGTGCGCTCGACGACGAAGGACTGTACTGGATCGAGGAACCGATCCGCCATGACAACTACGCCGGCTGCGCCAAGATTGCCGCGCAGGTGATGACGCCGATTCAGATTGGCGAGAACCTGCTCAACACCGCCGAGATGCAGAAAGCGATTGACGCGGAGGCAGCCGAATTCTATATGCCCGACGTGCAGCGCATCGGCGGGGTCACCGGCTGGCTCCGGGCAGCGGCCATCGCCCAGGTTTACAACCTCGACCTGTCCAGCCACCTGTTCCCGGAATTCAGCGCGCACCTGCTTGCGGTGACGCCGACCTGCCACTGGCTCGAATACATGGACTGGAGCAACACGATCCTGCAGCAACCCTTCGTCGTCAAGGATGGCCATGTGATTATCCCGGACATTCCGGGCGCCGGAATTACCTGGAACGAGGAAGCCGTCAAGAAGTACCTCGCCCAGTAGCGGGCCAATGCGCGGAAACCCATCGGGAACCCCACGTACGATCCGACTACGCAGGCGCAGCATTCAGTCTGCGCACGTCCATGCCCGCTCCCGCAATCCCGCTTGCACTGAGCGCCATTGGCTTTTGGATGCGCCGCAACATTCGAACCTTTCCTTTGAGCAGCAGGGGGCATTCGCTGAGTTTGTCCCAGACAAGAAGGGATGGCGTCGCTGTCGAAACGCGCATCGGGCAATAGCATCCTGTTTGCGATTTTCCGTGCATCGGAAAATTTCGCGCAGCGGGCACTTGTATCCACCGCGATGCAAGGCGTAGTCTTGTCACCACATACTGCAGCGTGCTGGATGACGAAGACACGCAATGAGATCTGAAGCCTAAACAGACGGAGGAGAAATGACTACGAAGCGATTCAATTTATTGGCAATGTTGCTTACGGCGTTCTGGTTTGCAGCCGGGCTGGCCGCGGCTGACGAATCGACCAAGACGCGGGTGGGCACCTGCAGCGATGCCAAGAGCCAGATGGAGTATTTCTGCAACCCCGACAATGCCGTGAGCGACAGCATGGTGGCCCTCGGCACCGCCTGTAACAATGCCAAGAACAACGTCAAGGAAGCCTGTGAAGGCATCGTCGAGGCGGACAAGACCTACGAATTCAGCGACAAGAAGCAGTAGGCGGCGGTCAAAGCCTGATTTGAATTGCGCTGCCTAACGTTCTGCGACGAAAGGGGGAGCTCTTGAAAACACATTCCTTGCTTGGTGCGTTAGCCCTGGGACTGGCCGCGAGCGCCGGTTATGCGGCGGAGGTCGATACGCGCGGCGGCACATGCGATGACGCGAAGCAACAGCACGAGTACTACTGCGAGGGCAAGAACGATCCGAACGACATTTTCACCCAGGCGAACATCGCCTGTAACAATGCCAAGAGGAACATGGCCGCCGCCTGCGAAGGCAAGGTCGAGCCGGATGCCGAGTACACATTCGAAAAGAAGTGAAGCGGCAGGTTTCGGCCGCCCGCCCATTTCGGGTTTGAGTTTGCTGCAAGCAGTCGTGTCGAAAGATCAGCGCGACTTTATTCCAACGTAACGCCCAGCAAGGAGGAGTGATGAAGAAAATACAAAGACATATTGGCGTGCACATGAGCGACGACGAAATGAAAACCGTCACCCCGGCGGACGAAGTTGCGTTTCGTTCTCCGGTGCCGACGCAGGTCGTCTCCAACGGCGAATACAATCCGCTGCCGCAAACCGATGACCAGAAAAAAGTCGAGGGCCTGATCAAGGAACTCGCCGACGTTCAGGCCAAACGCCACAACATCAGTCGCCGCCAGTTCCTGGCAACGAGCGCCGGCATGGCCACCGCGTTTCTGGCGATGAACAAGGTTTTCGGCCCGGTCTGGGATGTTTCCGAGGCTGAGGCAGGCGACATGGAAATGTCGAATTACCGGGCAGGCCAGCTTGCCGGCCAGTTCATTTTCGACGACCAGACCCACTTCATCCGCGATGACTTCAAGCAGGAAGGCCTGCTGGGCCTGACCAAGTGGGCAGTGGGCGCCAATGTCAATCCGCGCATCAATGATGCGCCGATGACGCTCTCCCGCT
>JANOGH010000247.1:0-3171 GCA_031414075.1 Betaproteobacteria bacterium
CCAATGGTCAGCGGCTGAACGCGCTGGTAGGCATGCACGAAGCGGCACAAAATCCCGGGATCGAAACGGCTGTCCGTATGAGCGACAAAGGCCCAGGCCACGCCGAATACCCGTGGATACCCCGCGAAAGGCCCAGTGGCCAACTTCGGCAATTGCCGATAGTAGGCGCGTGGCAGATCGTCACGAATTTCACGAATCTGCTCTTCGACGACGTGATAGTTGTCGAGCAGCCACTCGGCGGCCGGTGTGATCGCCCGGCCGGCACCGACACCGTCTGCGATGGTGCGATACGCATCGAGCAGGACCGACTCGTTGTCCCTTAATCGAGCGGCGAGAGACCGTCCGGCCACAGGCCATTCCGTAATGGATTGGGCGGCCGCCAGGCTCTCGGCGTGCTGTTCGAGGCGCTCGATGCTGAAGAGTTCCTCGCGGATGGACTCTTCAGTATTCCATGGCGCAGCCTGGGACACGCGTCCGAAGGGGTGAAAGATTGCCGATTTCAATTTGGTCATTCTGTCCCGCTTACGCAAGGGGACGCTGTTCTGACGGCGCAGTCTATCCTCCGAGGACGACCCAGGCATTTGCGACACAAGGCGCAGGGCGCACGGGCGGGATCAAAGGAAAGTCGACCGATGACGGAGAATGTCCGGAAAAATTCCGGGCATCGATGCCACGCTATCTTCTGATGTTCAATCCCGCGAAAACGAAGTTCGCATACGCAGTGCGGCCGCTGTTATCGACCGCGTGCCCATTGGCCTTGCACCAGGCCGCCAGTTCACCGGGCTTGATATTCATTTGCGTGGGGGATACGCCACTCGCGCGCAACTCGCTGACCTGCTGGTTGTAAGTTTTCAGAAAGACTTTGTAGTCACCCGGCATGCCATCCCCATCAGCGCAAACGGCACGAAACTCGGGGTAATACTCCCTCGATATGAACCCGATAACTGCTGGTGCTTTAGCCATGACTAGCCTCCCTGTGACCCCAGTATCGTTTTAGGGCCCCGGGTTTGTAAAGAAAAAATCGCACCGGCACGACGTTCGACTGTTCACGAACTGCAGGAAAGCATCGAGCACCCGGCCCGGTTACGCGCCCAATCGGGCCGGCGCTGCGCAAACTGCGCGCGGTCGGGCTGATCGTCGTAGGGACGACGCAACACATCGAGTAGTTCGTGGATGCCCGCATTGTCGCCCTGTTCGGCACGGTCAATCGCTTGCTGCGCCAGATAGTTGCGCAGAACGTAGCGCGGGTTGACTGCATGCATGCGCGAACGGCGCTCCGCGGCCGGCATCCCGTCGCGCCGCACACGCGCGGCGTAGCGCAGCAGCCAGTCGTTGATTGCCGGCTCGGCTCGCCGCTGCTTCGTTTCGTCATAGAAGGCAGGGCTGAACGGCGATAGGTTCGGCGCATCGACATCGACGTCGCTCAGCGCGCGGAAAAATATAGTCATGTCGACCTCGGCCTCCTGCAACAGCGCCTGGAGCGCCTGCATGAGTTCCTCGTCTTCATCCAGGCATTCGACGAGGCCCAGCTTCCCCGCAATGTTGCCGCGATCGGTCGCGGTAAAAACGTCCACAAAACACTGCAGACCCGCATGCAGCGATTCGACACCGGCAAAGGCAGGCACCAGTGCATTGGCGAGTTGCCGCAGATTCCAGTACGCGATCTGCGCCTGCTGGCCGAAGCGGTAGCGGCGCCCCTGCGCATCGGTCGTATTCGGTGTCCAGTCGAAATCGAAATCGTCGATCCAGCCATACGGGCCGTAGTCGATGGTCAGGCCGAGGATCGACATGTTGTCGGTGTTCATCACGCCGTGCACAAAACCCACCCGCATCCAGTGCGCGACCATGCCTGCGGTGCGCTCGCAGACCTGTGCGAACCACTGCGCGCGCACCTCCCCGCCCAGTTGCCCGACGTGCCCGTGACCGCCCTTGTCGGAAATCAACTCCGGGAAATCGCGACGAATGGTAAAGTCGATCAGCTTGTTCAGGAGGTCGACGTCGTCGCGCGACGTCGGCAGTTCGAAGTTGCCGAAGCGAATGAACGACGGCGCCACCCGGCACACGATCGCGCCCGGTTCAGACCGCGGATGACCGTCGTAGAACATGTCCCGCATGACCGGTTCGCCGGTTGCCACCAGGCTCAACGCGCGCGTCGTCGGCACGCCGAGATGGTGCATTGCCTCGCTGCACAAAAATTCGCGAATGGACGAGCGCAAGACGGCGCGGCCGTCCGCCGTGCGCGAATACGGCGTCGGGCCCGCGCCCTTTAATTGCAGCTCCCAGCGTTCGCCCTTCGCATTGATTGTTTCGCCCAGCGTGATGGCACGGCCGTCACCAAGCTGGCCGGCCCAGTTGCCGAACTGGTGTCCGCCATAGTTGGCCGCATACGGCTGCATGCCATCGAGCAATGCGTTGCCACCGAATACCTGCGCAAAGGCCGGCGATTCGATATCGGCCGGGTCGATGTCCAGCATCGCGGCCACTTCGCGCGACCAGGCAACCAGTCGCGGCGCCGCCACCGGCGTGGGCTCCACGTGCGAATACAATGCTCCATGCACCTGTCGCCGCCCCGGCCCGGTCGTCGGGTCCGCAGGCAGTTCGCGGACAAAGGCATTGTCGAAGCTGAGGGATTGCATCAGGCAGGAATCGGAAAAATGGACCATCTGGAGCGACGATCGATCCCGGTATTGTAAGTCCGGAACACCGAATTGCAGGAGCGGGACACCCCTGCTCTCCTTTCGCGGGCCGGGCGGATTAAGCTAGAGTCCAATCAAACCCATCGGGACCCCGTGAAAACCATCCAATTTCAGGTGAAAGGCGAGCATGTCCGGCTCTGCGATCTGCTCAAGCTGGCGGGCATTGCCGGCAGCGGCGCCCAGGGCAAGCACATGGTCGCCGACGGTGAAGTGACGGTGGACAGCCAGCCCGAAAGCCGCAAGACCGCCAAGATCCGCGCCGGGCAGACAGTGGAATGCCGCGGCGTCAGCATTGTCGTAACGGGCGAAGTGAGCCAACATCAGGAGTCGACATGGAATCCCGCTTCGCGGAAATTGAAACCAAACTGAGTTTTTCCGAAGAATTGCTGGAAACGTTGAACCGCACCGTTTACCGGCAGCAGCAGCAGATCGATCAGCTCCAGCTTGAACTACGCGCCTTGCGCGAGCAGGTGCG
>JANOGH010000248.1:0-4598 GCA_031414075.1 Betaproteobacteria bacterium
CCCGCCGCCGCTGCGCCGGCCGAATTCAGCGCCGCCACCTCCGCGTGTGCTTCGCCGGCGCGCTCGTGCCAGCCCTCGCCGACGACGCGCCCATCCCTCACCAGTACACACCCGACCCGCGGATTCGGCGTGGTCGTATACAGGCCGCGCTCGGCCAGCCGCAACGCGCGCGCCATGAATTGGAAATCCTCGGCGCTGAATGTCATGACAATTGGTTCACCGGACTGTCGCGTGGTCAATTAATTCAAATTCTCACCGCAGAGGCGCAAAGGCGCAAAGGTAGCGCGAAGGAAAGAAAAAAGAACTGAAATGGGGTAAGAAATCGATATATTTGATGACCGCTGCGATCATGCAACGAAACGTGGAATTATCCCGCCAAATCCTGACCAGATTTCTATTCCCAATTTGCCTTTGAACTCCTTTGCGTTTCCTTCGCGCCTTTGCGCCTCTGCGGTGAGAATTTGAATTAATTGACCACGCGACAGTCCGGTGAACCAATTGTCATGACATTCAGCGCCGAGGATTTCCAGTTCATGGCGCGCGCGTTGCGGCTGGCCGAACGCGGCCTGTATACGACCACGCCGAATCCGCGGGTCGGATGCGTACTGGTGAGGGATGGGCGCGTCGTCGGCGAGGGCTGGCACGAGCGCGCCGGCGAAGCACACGCGGAGGTGGCGGCGCTGAATTCGGCCGGCGCAGCGGCGGCGGGCGCAACGGCTTATGTGTCCCTCGAGCCGTGTGCCCACCACGGCCGTACGCCACCTTGCGCCGACGCGCTGATCGCGGCGAAAGTCGGGCGGGTGGTTGCGGCCATGCAGGACCCGAATCCGCAAGTCTCGGGCAGCGCTATCGCAAAGCTGCGCGCGGCCGGTATCGCCGCGGAAGTGGGCGTCCTCGAAAACGAGGCGCGGGAACTCAACATCGGCTTCGTGTCCCGCATGACGCGCGCACGGCCCTGGATGCGCGTAAAGATTGCGGCCAGCCTGGACGGCAAGACGGCGCTGAAGAACGGCGTGAGCCAGTGGGTGACCGGCCCGGACGCGCGTCGCGACGGGCATCGCTGGCGCGCGCGTTCGTGCGCCGTCATGACCGGCATCGGCACGCTCAAGGACGACGATCCGCGGCTCACCGTGCGCGACATCGAGACCAGTCGCCAGCCCTTGCGCATCGTCATCGACAGCCGGCTGCGCATCACGCCGGAAGCGAAAATGCTCAATGGCGGCGCGGTGCTGGTGGCGACCGCGACGCATGACGCCGCCAAGGCGCGCGCGCTGGAGGCGAAGGGCGCCGCGATCGTTGAGTTGCCGAATCCGGAAGGGAAAGTGGATTTGTTGCGGCTCACACAGCATTTGGCCGGCTTGGATATCAACGAGGTCCTGGTGGAGGCCGGCATGAATCTCAATTCCGCGCTGCTGCGTGCCGGCGTCGTCGACGAACTGCTGCTGTATCTCGCGCCGCACCTGCTTGGCGATGCGGGGCGCGGCATGCTGGACCTGGGAGAACTGACCGAAATGAATAATCGCCTGCAGTTGAACATTCAGGAGACCCGCATGATCGGACCGGACCTGCGGATTCTCGCGCGGCCGGTATTTCTGAATCCGGGAGCCTGAGCGGTGTTCACCGGGATCATCGAGGCTATTGGTCGCGTCGCTGCAGTCAAGCCGGCCGGGGAGTCGGCGGCGCTGACGATCAATGCTGCTGGTCTCGACATGAGCGACGTCGCGATCGGCGACAGCATTGCCTGCAACGGGGTGTGCCTGACTGTTACTTCGCTGGTGCCAAAAGGTTTTACGGTCGACTTGTCGCAGGAGACTTTGCGGGTAACCGCGGGGTTCGCCGCCGGCAGCGCCATCAACCTGGAGAAGTCGCTGCGGCTCTCAGACCGGCTCGGCGGACATCTGGTGAGCGGCCATGTGGACGGCGTCGGCACGGTAACGGCCGTGAAACCGGTGGATGCCAATCGGGAGATCAGCATTCGCTTTCCCACCGAGCTTGGCCGCTACGTTGCGCGCAAAGGCTCGATCACCGTCAACGGCGTCAGCCTCACCGTCAATGTCGTCACGACGGATACTTTGTCGGTGAACCTGATTCCGCATACGCTCGCGGTAACCAACCTGAACGACCTGAAGCAGGGCGACGGGGTCAATCTTGAAATAGATCTGGTGGCGCGCTACGTCGAGCGCATGTTCGACAGGGATGACCAGCGGTAGGCGAATCGATTGCGCCGAACCAAGTCCTTGCGTATGATGCCTTACGTCTGTCTTACCAAACGGAATGCAATGGAAACCACCAAACTATCCACTAAAGGCCAAGTGGTACTGCCACGGGCGGTTCGCGCGGGACGTAAACTCAAACCCGGTGTTATGTTTTCCGTTGAATTGGTTCCCGAGGGCATATTGTTGCGCCCGCTCAAACCCTTTGTGCCAACGACTATCGAGCAGGCGTTTGGTTGTTTGCGCTACTCCGGTAAATCAAAGACCGTCGAGGAAATGCATTCGGCCGTGCTCGCCGAAGCGAGGCGCCGCCGGTGATTTCTCTCGATACCAATGTTCTGGTTCGCTTCATCACGAACGACGAGCCACGGCAAGCCAAGCGCGCACGCGCACTGATCGAGGGGAACGATATTTTTGTGGCCGCCACAGTGCTGTTGGAATCGGAATGGGTTTTGCGGGCTGCCTATGGCTTTACCGCCGATCAAATTTTGGACGCATTGCGTAAAGTGCTGGGCCTGGCGCGCATGCATGTGGAGGCGGCCGATAAGGTGGAGAAAGCTTTTGGTTGGTACGCCGCCGGGTTGGACTTCGCCGATGCGCTGCACGTGGCCTTCAGCGGCTCCGCCGAGAGATTTGCGACCTTCGATGTAAAGCTGATCCGGCGGGCGAAGAAGATTTCGGAATTATCAGTACTGGCCGTGTGATATCGATGCTTCCAGCAACGGCGGCCTCGCGCTGCTGAAGACCTGCGATCGGCGAGGACCGCACGCAAAACCGCTCGGCGCTATGGCACGCCTGTCTACATCTGAAAGGACGGCAGAGTCGTCGCCGAGAAACCATAACCCCTTTCTGGACGAACAAAGACACAAAGGGGTGATGCACTAAGCGCCTCGTCGGCAGCGAGGATGGCGGCGAGCTTGCGGTGGGTGGTCATCAAAACTCAGCGGTTCTCTTCGGGAACGTCTAGCCCAGCCCGACGCAAATTGGCGACGTTTCGGCTGATGAAGTGCTCCGGCGTATTCCACTTTCTGGTTTCCTCGCGCATGGTCTTCGGGAAGTCCGGTTTCAACCCGCGTAAGGCGGCAATGTCCGCCTTTGCCTCTTCCGCTCGCCCGAGCGCTCCGTAGATCGTGATTAGCAGGGCGCGCGTCCAGTAGTACCCCGGCATGATCATCTTGCGCGCCTCGGACAATGCCTGCTCGTACTGATCGTTGTAGTAATAGTCCCAGGCGATGGGGAAGTGATACCAGGTCGGGTAGGCCGGGCTCATGGCGATTGCCTTTCGCATCATGGCCACTCCACGAGCGCGGTGAGTAGGATCCCCCTGGTTCGCATAGGTGACAAAAATCCCAGCCCAGGCCAGCGTGTCCGCACTGTTGGGATTCAGCGCGATCGCCCTGTCCGCGGCCACGTTGAACGCATCGATCTCGTGGCGAAAGAAATGAGCCACGGCAAGCGACATGTAGGCGAGTTGGCTGCGCGGGTCGAGTTCCACGGCGCGCTGCGCCGCACCGATTGCGCGCCCGAGCGGGTCCGGCTGCGAATTGAAACCCTGCGAATACTCTTCCACACACATTCGCGCCAGTGAAGCCCAGGCTTCAGCGTAACGTGGGTCGAGGCGTACCGCGCGTTCCAGACATTCGCGAACTTCGAGATGTACCGCCGGAGTGATTACGCGCCAATAGCCGTAGCTATGAAGCACGCATTCATAGGCGCCCAGACTGGTCGTTCCCTTTCCGGCGGACTGCTCGAAGGTGGATCGGAAAATGGCGCCATGCGTATCGCCGATCGCACTGACAACGCGCTCGGTGATGTCGTCTTGCACGCCGAAGACTTTTGCGTTCTTCAGACTTCGTTCGTAAGACTCCGCCCACAGGTGAGCGCCCGTGTTCGCATCCAGCAGTTGTACGTTGACCCGGACCTCGTCACCCCTGCGCTGGACGCTGCCTTCGACCACATAGCGAGCGTTCAACTCCCGTCCGACTTGCCGAATGTCCACGGCGCGGCCCTTGTAGGCAAAGGTGGAGTTGCGCGCGATTACGTAGAGATTCCGGAAGCGACTCAGGTCGGTAATGAGCTGCTCGGTAATGCCGTCGGCGAAAAAATCCTGTTTGCGATCGCCGCTCATATTGGTGAAAGGGAGAACTGCGATCGCCGGTCCGGTAGGCATCGCAAGGGCAGGGTCACTGGATGGCGCAGCTTGGTTCCCAGCGGGCTTTTGTGTCTTCCAGACGATGCCGACCGCCATAATCACCGCAATGACGGCAGCAGCAAGGGATCCCTCTAATCTCTCTCCGGTCGATAGATCTAATATCTTTCCAATAAAGCTTTTACGGGAAGCTCCTATGAGAATCGGATAGCCAAGAGTTGTGAGGGGATCGAGGT
>JANOGH010000249.1:0-13315 GCA_031414075.1 Betaproteobacteria bacterium
TGGTTTTTGATCATCGTGTTCATGTTGTTGAAGGCAGGACTGATCGTTGCGGTCTTCATGCACATGATGTGGGAGCGGCTGGCCCTGATGTATGCCATTTTGGTCCCAACGCTGTTGTTGATGGTACTTCTGGGCATCGGAGCGCTCGAAGCTGACTACACTTTTTTTACGCGGAGCGTCTTTTTCGTGAAGGGTTTGTTCTAGCGTTGCCAGATCGAATTGAGGCGTGCCCATCTTTATTCGGATTCTGTTCCTTACTACCAAGACCGCCAATGACTAAAAAACGTTCCACGATGAACGCTGTGATCATCCTTGGGATCAGTGTAGTGCTGATGCTGTTTATTTTCCTTCTTGTGGCTCATCATCACGCCGTCCCCGACCGAGTCAAACAGGATCGCAGTACGCTGCTGTCCGTCGTTTCAAGCGTGGCCGAGCCGATCAAACCTGACCGCTAGGTCAACGTTGCTTCGGGGCAAGCTCAGACACTTCCTGCCCTCCCGTTTGCCGGTTCTCATTTGCGGACCTCGAAGGCGACGGCTAACACAAGGCCGCCGCGGAATTTCAGGTTGATTGCAACCGAGTCGCCGGCGCGCAGTGTCCGCTTCGGGCTCATCAGCATCAGATGATAACCTCCCGGCGCAAAGATCAAACTCGCGTTGGGTGTAAGCTCGATCTGCGACTCGTGCGCCATACCCGCCATGCCGTCCTTGACGATAGTGCGGTGAATCATCACGGTCTCGAACCCGGAGCTGCTTGCGGCCACGAGTACTTGTGGCCGTGATGTGTTGTTTCGCAACGCCATGTATCCCGCCATCATGGTCATGCCGGGCGGCGTTTCCCGGACCCAGGCATCGCGCACGGAAACGACCGCCTCTTCACTCGCAGCAGGAAAAGGCGTCAGCGCCAATACCAGGCAGGCGAAAACCGTACGGCGCCATCTCATGTCGCTTTAGCTCCCTCGAGTTCTCGCAGCACCTTGAAACGCCTGCCGATCGTCTCCGCATCGAGGGGCGGAGTGAATATGGCATGGTATCGGGCCCGCGGATCCACCAGAAATACCGTTGTGGTGTGATAGACGGGATAGTTTTCCATTCCCGGCGTGAACGCAACCTGGTACGCGGCATCGAGCTGACCAGCCAGTTTAGCGATCTGCGCGTCGTTTCCCGTCACGCCGAGAAAGGTCGTATGAAAATAGGTTACGTACTGGCGGAGCTTGCCGGCGGTATCGCGATTTGGATCTACTGAAATAAAGACGAATTGGATATCTTCGGCGCCGGGCGTATTCTTGGCGATGTTGTCACGCGCGCGGGCCAGTTCCGCCAGAGTCGTCGGACAGACGTCCGGGCAATGGGTGAAGCCAAAAAAGAGAAAGGACCATTTTCCCTTCAAGCGTGAAAGATCGAATACCCGATTCTGATGATCGGTGAGCGCGAAGGCCGTCAGTGGCTTTGGATCGGGGAACAATGTCATCACTCGATCTGGCAGCAACATGGCCCGTGATTCGTTTTCCCGATCTGACGCGGCAATCCACACTCCGGCAAGCATCGCGGCCAGTGCGACGCTTGTCATCATGATGCTGAGTTTGAGAGATATTCGATTCATGTCATTGCTCACTGACAACAAACCTGCTGAACGCGCGCGAGGGCGTGCAATTGTCCGGTTATCCCGCTTCGCGCGCAACCCGTTCCGGGGCACGAGTCGTTGGCTATGCCGGAAATAACCAATGTTCTGGGTACCCTGCCGTTGCTAGCGGCGTTCGCGCACAAAGGCGTCGCCGCGCTGGTAATGCTAAACTTGGCCACTTGTTTGCCCTCTCCATTCGGCCTGTAAATGTCCGTTTCGCTTCCATCCAGGAGTTACGCCTCGCGGCTGCAACAGTTCCTGCAGCTCACCAAGCCGCGCGTGGTTTCGCTGATTGTCTTTACCGCGGTGATCGGCATGTTTCTGGCGGTACCAGGAGAAGAGTTGTCGTCGCCGCACTTCTGGACGGCGGCGCTGTTTGCAACGCTGGGCATCGCGCTGGTTGCCGGCTCCGCTGCTTCCGTGAACTGCCTCGTGGAGCAGAAAATCGACGCTGTGATGGCGCGCACTCGCGCCAGGCCGCTTCCCATGGGCACAATCACCTCCCAGGAAACATTGCTGTTTTCCGGGGCGGTAGGCGGCATCGGATTGACGCTGCTCTATGTGCTGGTGAATCCGCTGACCATGTGGCTGACTCTGGCAACGTTCGTTGGCTACGCGGTGATCTACACCGTGTTGCTGAAGCCGCTCACTCCGCAGAACATCGTAATCGGCGGAGCCTCCGGCGCAATGCCACCGGTACTGGGCTGGGCGGCAGTCACCGGTGGAATTTCACATGATGCGCTACTGCTTTTCCTGATCATCTTCGCCTGGACCCCGCCCCATTTCTGGGCCCTGGCGCTGTACCGCAAGAACGAGTACGCCAAGGCCGGCGTCCCGATGCTGCCGGTTACCCACGGCGATCGCTTCACCCGCCTGCACGTACTTTTCTACACTGTGATCCTGGTGGCGGTAACGGCGCTGCCATTTGCCACACGCATGAGCGGCCTGTTTTACCTCGCTGCGGCGGCGGGGTTGGGGGGATTGTTCCTGATCTATGCGGTGCGCATTTGCCTCGCGTACAGCGATGAGTTGGCGAAGAAGACTTTCCGCTATTCGATCATTTATCTTTCGCTGCTATTCGCCGCGCTTCTGGTCGATCACTATCTCCGGTTTTGAGTGAATCGGATAGTCGGCCCTCTTTCAATTCATCGTCCCGTGGTCTCGTTTCTCCGCATTGTTGCCTTCGCTGTCGTATTCGTCCTGTCTGGTTGCCACACGGGACAACCGGGCTTCCAGTCCACCGATATCACCGGCGCGGATTTCGGCAAAGCATTTACCCTGACCGACCAGAACGGCAAGCAGCGTTCGCTGGCGGATTTTCGCGGCCAGGTGGTGGTCATGTTCTTCGGCTTCACTCATTGCCCGGACGTATGCCCGACGACGCTGGCGGAACTCGCCGGCGCGGTAAAGAGACTCGGACCAGCAGGAGAAAAAGTTCAGGTGCTGCTGGTGACCGTCGATCCCGAGCGCGACACGCCTGAAATGCTCGCGAAATACGTCACCGCTTTCAATCCCAGATTCCTGGCATTGCGTGGCAATGCCGACGAGACGGCGCGCGTGGCAAAGGAATTCAAGGTGATCTATCAGAAAGTGGCCGGCCCGCGTGCGGAAAACTATGCGATGGATCATTCGGCCGGAAGTTACATCTTCGATCGGCAAGGCCGACTGCGTCTGTATGCGGGTTACGGACGAGGAGCGGACGTCTTCGCGCACGACATCGACTTGCTGTTGCGGCAGCCTTGAGTTGCGCCAAAAATAAAGCCCCGCAACGCGGGGCTTTTCCTGGAACAGTTGCTGCCGACGCTTACCGCGCAGTAAGCATCAGGCCGCGAATTTTCTTCATCGCCTGACTTTCGATCTGGCGGATGCGTTCCGCGGAGACACCGAACTCGCCGGCCAAAGCGTGCAGCGTTGCGCTGTCCTGTTCGCGCAACCAGCGCGCCTCGATGATTCGCCTGCTGCGCGGATCGAGCGCGGTCAGCGCGCTTTCCAGACCCTGGCTGCGGGCACGATCCGATTGCTCGTGTTCCAACACCAGACCGGGCTCGTCTTCTGCATTGGTCAAGTAGGCGATCGGCGAAAAACTGTCTTCGTCGTCGTCGCTCAGCGGTTCCAGTGCTATGTCATGGCCGCCCATGCGCGTCTCCATCTCGACCACGTCGCCGGGCTTGACGTTGAGCTGTTTTGCGACCGCATCGACTTCGTCCGGCGTCATTGTCGAATGGCTGTGCTTCAGGCTGCGCAGGTTGAAGAACAGCTTGCGCTGCGCCTTGGTGGTCGCCACTTTGACGACGCGCCAGTTCTTCAGGATGAATTCATGGATTTCAGCGCGAATCCAGTGCACCGCAAACGACACCAATCGCACGCCACGATCGGGATCAAAGCGCTTGACCGCCTTCATCAGCCCGACATTACCTTCCTGGATAAGGTCGGCATGCGGCAATCCGTAGCCAAGGTAGCCGCGAGCGATCGACACGACCACGCGCAAGTGAGATACCACCAACCGATGTGCCGCTTCCACATCCTCGTCGTCGCGCAATCGGCGCGCCAGGGAGGTTTCCTCTTCCTGAGTCAGAAGCGGAAAACGATTTACCGCCTGGATATAGGTATCCAGGCTGCCCGCCGATGACGGGAAGGGAATCGAGAGAGTCAAAGCATTAGTCATGGAATAAATCTCCTTTGCCGGCATATTAGCACTCAGGGCCTAGGAGTGCCAATCACCCAGCAAGTTCTCCGCGATTGTCTCTAAAAGGGCGACTACTGTGGCTCAATAAGACGTAAGTGACGACTCACTGATAGCCACGCCCCCAGCCATCCGAGCACGGCTGAAAAAGCCAACAATGTCATCGTATCACTGGTGCCCGGCCACTCCAGTTTGAAGGCGGTCCCATACAGCCCGCTCAAGTCCGCGAGCTGAATATTCAGGACCAGGACCGCCAATGCGACGATCGCCCACGCCGCGAATCCGCCCGCCAGGCCCTGCAATGCGCCGAAATACAGAAACGGCCGGCGGATGAAAGGGTTCGTCGCCCCTATCAGCTTGGATACCTCGATTTCGTCGCGGCGGGTGAGAATCTGCAGCCGTATGGTGTTGAAGGTCACGGCGACCAGCGCGACCGCCAGCAGTACGGCCAGCAGGGTGACCAGCATCCTGCCGACATTCAATGCCGCATCGAGCCGGCGTGCCCATTCCGCATCCAGTTGCACATGCTCGACCTTTGGCCACTGCCGGGCCTGATCGCGCAGCGCCTCGAGGATGGCGGGATCATTGTTGCGCGCGGTCACGACGAACGCGTCCGGGAGGGGATTGCGGCCGAGATTCGTCAGCACATCGGCGAGACCGGCACTGCGCTTAAGGCGGGCGAAAGCCCGGTCTCGAGCAATGAACTCGACCCGGCCGATTTCGGCGTTGG
This sequence comes from Betaproteobacteria bacterium, assembly GCA_031414075.1. Taxonomy (GTDB): domain Bacteria; phylum Pseudomonadota; class Gammaproteobacteria; order Burkholderiales; family JACQAP01; genus JACQAP01. The sequence goes on from JANOGH010000249.1 coordinate 5,037, forward strand.
ACTTCAATCCTTGTTCCACAGCCGCAATTTCGGCTGGGCCGGCATCGATCGTCATGAAGATGCTTACCTGAGGATCACTGGATAGCTGCCGCGAGAACGTTTGCAAATTGTTCAGCCCGAGATAGAAGCCGGCGGGCAACGACAGGGCAATGCCGATCACCACGACGTTCAGGGCCGAGGCAACCGGCTGGCGCGCCAGTCGCGCCAGGCTTTCGCGCAGGGTGTCGAGATGAAGCAGAAGCCAGTTCATGTGACAACCTTGCCGTGGTCGAGATGCAGAATGCGGGGACCAAGGCGTTCGATCATGTCCTCATCATGCGTAGCGATGACGACAGTCACGCCGACCTGGTTGAACGACTTGAACATGCCCATGATTTCCTCGGCATAAGCCGTGTCCAGATTGCCGGTGGGCTCATCGGCCAGCAGGATGGCGGGCCGATTGACGATGGCGCGAGCGATGCAAAGGCGCTGTTGTTCCCCTCCGGATAATGTGATCGGTTTGCCTTTTTCGCGGCCAAGCAGACCGACTTTGTCGAGCGCAGCCCGGGTGCGCTTCGCAATCTCTCTGCGCGGAAAGCCGGTAATCAACAGCGGCAACGCTACATTCTCGAACACGCTGCGGTCGAACAATAGCTTGTGATCCTGGAAAATCAGTCCGAAGTTGCGGCGGAAATAGGGGATCATGCCCGGCTTCATTGCCGACACGTTCTGGCCATTGATGATGACACTGCCGGCCGTCGGCCTTTCGATGGCGGTAATCAGTTTCAGCAATGTGCTTTTCCCCGCGCCCGAGTGACCGGTGATAAAGACCATGTCTCCGGATTCAACCGAGAAGGTCACGTCGCGCAACGCTTCAAAGCCGCCGACATAGCGCTTGGAGACATGGCTGACCTGGATCATCGAGCCGCGGGTTGTTGCGGAACTCACTCGAACAAAGCCTCCACGAATTCTCCGGCAGAAAACGCATGCAGATCCTCGACGCCCTCGCCGACCCCGATAAAACGTATAGGAATCGGCTTGTGACGCGCAATGGCGGCTATTGCGCCGCCCTTGGCTGTGCCGTCGAGCTTCGTAAGTACGATCCCGGTTACGCCAAGTGCGGCATCAAATGCCTTCACCTGGTTGACGGCGTTCTGCCCATTGTTGGCATCGAGCACCAGCAGCACTTCATGCGGCGCATCGGGGATGGCCTTGGCGATGACCCGCTTGACCTTGCGAATCTCCTCCATCAGGTGCAACTGCGTCGGCAGGCGTCCGGCCGTATCTGCGATAACCACATCGATTCTCTTCGCTTTCGCCGACTGGATGGCATCGAACACGACCGCGGCGGTATCGCCGCCTTCCTGTGCAATGACGGTGACGTTGTTGCGCTCGCCCCATACTTGCAACTGTTCGCGCGCCGCGGCGCGGAATGTATCTCCAGCCGCCAGTAGAACGGATTTGCCCTTTGCCTGGAATAGTCGCGCGAGCTTGCCGATCGAAGTCGTTTTTCCGGCGCCGTTTACGCCTGCGATCAGGATGATGAATGGCGAGGCGCGGGAAAAGTCGAGCGGTTGCTCCAGCGGCTTCAGCAACTCAAGCAATGTCTGTTTAAGAACTTGGTGAATTTGCGAAGCGTCCGTCAAACCTTGCGCCCGGACTTGGGCGCGCGTTGCGCCGAGCAGGTGTGCGGTTGCTTCGACGCCCACGTCGCAGGCAAGCAGGACCGACTCCATCTCCTCGAACAGCGCTTCGTCTATGCTGCGGCCGGCGCCGAATACGGCCGCGAGTTGCGCACCCAGTCGCGCCCGTGTGGCCGCCAATCCCTGCCGTAATTTCGTCGCCCAGCCCTGACTTCCGGCTTGCGCGATTGCACCCTTGTCACGTTTCAGGAAACTTAACATACTCTCACGCTGTCACATCGGTTCTCAAAGTTGCGGCCAACATCAGCAATTCTATTCTGTTTGTTCCCGGTTCATCCATTAGCATGCTGACAATGAATTCCCTGCTTCGATCCGGTATTGTTGCCCTCGCTCTGATATGCGCCGGGACGACTGCTTATGCGGCTGCGATTGCGCAACGCACGCTGGGCAACGGAATGAAGGTCATCGTCAAGGAGGATCATCGCTCGCCGGTTGCCGTGTCGATGGTGTGGTATCGCGCCGGCAGTATGGACGAGGTGAGCGGCACCACCGGTGTGGCGCACATGCTCGAGCACATGATGTTCAAAGGCACGCAGAAGGTTCCAGTAGGAGAGTTCTCCCGCACCATCGGCCGTGCCGGCGGTCGCGAGAATGCGTTTACGTCGCGCGACTACACCGCGTACTACGAACAACTGCATAAATCCAGGCTGCCTCTTGCGCTCGAGCTGGAAGCCGACCGCATGGTCAATCTTACTTTTGCCGAGGACGAATTCGCCAAGGAACTGAAGGTGGTCATGGAAGAGCGGCGTTCACGCACGGACGACAATCCACACGCGCAGTTGCAAGAGCAGCTGATGGCGACCGTCTACCTGTCGCACCCGTATCGCTCGCCGGTAGTCGGCTGGATGAACGACCTGCAGAATATGCAACTCGCCGACGCGCGCGGCTGGTATGACAAATGGTATGCGCCGAACAACGCGACATTGGTTGTTGCCGGCGACGTCGACCCTGAAGAGGTTTTCCAGCTCGCAGAGAAGTTTTTTGGATCGATTCCGGCGCGTGCATTGCCCGAGCGCAAGAGGCAGATCGAACCGCGCCAGACCGGCATCAAGCGTATCACTGTCAAGGCTCCCGCCGAATTGCCCTATCTGGTGATGGCCTATCACGCGCCGGTGTTGCGCGACGTCGAAAACGACTGGGAACCCTATGCGCTTTTTGTCCTGAACGGCATTCTCGACGGCAATGGTGCGTCTCGACTCAATCGAGAACTGGTCAGAAACGCGCGCGTGGCGAATTCGGCCAATTCCAGTTACGACCTGATCAATCGCGGCCCGGCACTGTTCTTTCTGGACGGGGTACCCGCCGAGGGCAAGACAGTGGCCGACGTCGAAGCGGCACTCCGGGACCAGATTCGGGTGCTGGTGGAGCAGGGCGTCAGCAATGAAGAGATGCAGCGGGTGAAAGCGCAGGTCACGGCTGCCCAGGTCTACGCGCGCGACTCGGTCTACTACCAGGCGCTGCGTATTGGCATGCTGCAGACCATTGGACTGCCGTACGATTCTTCGGATCTGCAGGTCAAGAAATTGCAGCAAGTGACCGCCGACCAGGTGCGTGCAGTAGCGCGGAAGTATTTCACTGACGACAACCTCACCGTCACGGTGCTGGATCCGCAACCATTGCCCGGCGGCAAGCCCCCAAGCCCGAAACCGCAAGGAGGCGGACGTGACTAGCGCTAGCGTGCGGCTTCCGAAAGTGTTGCTGACGGCTGCCTGCATGGTTGCGGCAGCGGCAGCGAACGCTACCCTGCCGATCCAGCAATGGCAGACGACGAGCGGTGCGCGGGTATTGTTCGTCGAAACCCACGATCTGCCGATGCTGGATCTCGCCGTGGACTTTCCGGCGGGTGCCAGTCGCGACGCAGCCGATAAATCCGGCGCCGCGTCGCTGACGCTGGGCCTGATGCGCACCGGTACGGAGGCGCTCGGCGAAGACGAAATCTCGGAGCGGCTGGCGAATGTCGGCGCCGACATGTCGGGCCGTTTCGATATGGACCGCGCGGGCTATGGTTTACGCACTTTGTCGAGCGCGCGAGAGCGAGACGAGGCGTTAGGTCTATTGGTTGCTGTGTTGCAGAAACCGACATTCCCACAGCCGATTTTCGAACGCGAGCAGCAGCGCACGCTGGCGGGATTGAGGGAGGCCGAGACCAAGCCGGAGGTGCTGGCCGATCGCGAATTCAGGCATCTGCTCTATGGCGGGCATCCCTATTCCCTGCGTGGTTCCGGCCAGGTCGAGACCGTTGCGAAGTTACGCCGCGAGGACGTTGTGGACTTTTATCAACAGCATTTCGCCGCTGGCGATGCAGTGGTGTCGATCATCGGTGACCTTACCCGCAGCGAGGCCGGTGCGATTGCCGAACAATTGACGAGCGGCCTGCATCGCAGATCCCGACCGGTGCCGGCACTGCCGCCGGTCGCTCAACTCAAAACTGGACAGACGAGCCGCATAGGGCATCCGGCCACCCAGGCGCATATTCTTATCGGCCAGCCGGGCATCAAGCGCCTGGATCCCGACTACTTCCCGTTGTTCCTGGGCAATTACGTGCTCGGCGGCGGCGGATTCTCCTCCCGGCTCAACGAAGAGATTCGGCAGAAGCGCGGTTACGCTTACAGCACCTATAGCTCTTTCAATCCGCTGGCGCAGGAAGGGCCGTTCCAGATCGCGGTGCAGACCAAGAAGGAGCAGGCGGAAGAGGCATTGAAGGTGGCGCAGGACACACTGGCAAAATTCGTCGCCGAAGGGCCGACGCAGCAGGAACTGGATGCCGCCAAGCAGAACACCATTGGCGGTTTTCCTCTGCGCCTGGACAGCAACAAGAAAATTCTGGATTACCTTTCAGTCATCGGGTTCTATCGGCTGCCCCTGACCTACCTGGACGACTTTCCCGAACAGATAGAACGCGTCACGCTGGAGCAGGTGAAGGAGGCCTGGCGCCGGCGCATGCATCCGGAACGCATGGCCACTGTGATCGTAGCCGGAGCCGAATCGCGCTAGAGCGCGCCTGCTGGTTTCGCAAGGCGTCGTGGGCATGCTAGCCTGCGTCGCACCATGCACTCTGATCGGCCACGCGCTTGAAGACAAACCAGGTGCGCATTATCGGCGGCCAATGGCGCAGCCGGATCGTGCGTTTTGCGCACGCGCCCTCCCTGCGGCCGACGCCCGACCGACTGCGGGAAACACTGTTCAACTGGCTGGGACAGGACCTCACAGGGAAGGTCTGCCTTGACCTGTTTGCCGGCAGTGGCGCCCTTGGGTTCGAAGCCGCGTCGCGCGGCGCAGGTCAGGTTGTCATGGTCGAGCACGATGTGGCGATTCATCGTGCCCTGCTGGCGACGCAAACGGCACTTGCCGCCGGGCAGGTCGAATTGCATCGCGCGGATGCCTTCGGGTTCCTCAAGACGGATGCGCGCCGCTACGACATCGTGTTTCTCGATCCGCCGTTTCGTCACGGCTGGCTGCCGCGGCTGCTGCCATTGCTACCGCGTCGGCTGGGGCCCGAGGCGCGTGTTTATCTGGAAACCGAAGAGCGGGTAGTCTTGCCGGCGGGGTTCGAGGGTCTGAAACAGACCCGCGTCGGGCAGGTGCACGGTCTGCTGATAAAATACGTCCAATCATGAGAACGCGAATTAACCGGGTGGTGTATCCCGGAACCTTCGATCCGATCACGCGCGGGCACGAGGACTTGGTGCGCCGTGCGTCAACGTTATTCGATGAGATAGTAGTTGCCGTGGCGGACAGCCGCGGCAAGCGTCCGTTCTTCGATGTGGATGAGCGCGTGGCAATGGCGAAGGAGGCGCTGGCCGCATTTCCGAACGTGCGGGTGGAGGGATTTTCCGGACTGCTGATGGAGTTCCTCCGCAAGCACGACGCCAAGATAATCCTGCGCGGTCTGCGGGCTGTGTCGGACTTCGAGTACGAATTTCAGATGGCAGGCATGAACCGCAATCTGTATCCCGACGTCGAGACGCTGTTTCTGACGCCGGCGGAACAGTACATGTTCATCTCTGCCACCATGGTGCGCGAAATCGCTTCGCTCGGCGGGGACGTCTCTCCGTTCGTGAATCCGTCGGTGATTCCCCACATGAAGGCAAGACTGGAGCGGGGATAGGCCGATGGCATTGATGATCACTGACGAGTGCATCAACTGCGACGTGTGCGAGCCGGAGTGCCCCAATAACGCCATTTCGCAGGGCGCGGAGATCTATGAGATCGATGCGGGCAAGTGCACCGAATGCGTGGGACATTACGACCGGCCGCAATGCCAGGAAGTCTGTCCTGTGGATTGCATCCCCCTGAATCCGGATCATATAGAGGGCCGGGAACAGCTATACCGGAAGTATCTCGGTCTCACCGAGCGAAAGGTGCCGGCGCCTGCTGGCTGACCCAGGAGCCGAAAGGGGTCAGGGTACGCGGTGCTCGACGCCGTATTTGGCGTAGATTCGGGTCAGAGAGCCGTCTGCGAGGAGCTTTTCCAGTATCTCGTTGACGGCATCCAGCAGTGCCTGGTCCGACTTGCGCAATCCCACCGAAACTTCCCAAATGAGCTGAGGCTCGGTGTCGAAGGCATTCACCAGACGCAGCCCCGCTTCCGGATGCTGGAGAATGTAGTAGCTCATGGTCGGCTTTGATATTGCGGCACCGTACAACTCGCCCTTTGCCAGATCCTCCAGCATGTCGGTCTGGAATGCATACGGCGAAGTGGTTTTGCCGGCCTTGCCGAGTACCATGCTGGCGACCGAGCTGACCATCGCGCCGATTTTCTGGCCCTTCTTCAGCTCCCTGAAGTCGTTGATATCTTCGGCGTCCCGGCGCAGGCCGAGGGCAAGCCCGGATTTCTGGTAAGGACGCGAGAGTCGCAGCCGGTCGCCGTGGACTATCGGGTCATTGATGCTGTCGAGCAGCATGTCGCAATTGACGACGTTGGCGCGCCGTCGCGGCAGGATCCACTCGATGCTGAGCGGCACACCCAGGCCTTCGGCGATGGCGCGTCCGATCTCGATCTGGAATCCCGGCGTTTCCGGCTTACTGCTGGCGTAAGGTAGCGCGTCTGCGTTGGCGCACATGGAAATAGCGCCCAGCGATTTCACTTCGGCAAGCGTTCGGGCATCGGCGCGCTCGGCCGGTAACAACAGCACGGCACACAGGCACGCCGCAGCAAACCCGGCGCGCGCAGGGCGCATGTTTATCGATTGGTTCATGGATTCTGCGGCTCCTGGTCAGGCTTGAGACTGCGGATGAACTTCACGATCTGCCGGATCTGATCGTCTGTGAATGCGCTGCCAAAGGCTGCCATGCGCCCCGGCATCCCTGTCTTGATCCGGTTGAAAATGAACTCGTCCGAGCGCTCGGAATTCATCAGCTGCGGCCCCTTGCTGGCGTGGCGCCCGTAATCCCCATGGCAAAAACCGCAGATGTTGCGAAAGGTTGATTTTACGTCGAAATTCTTCTTGGGTGCCTCATCAGCCAACGCTGGGCCGGCGAGGGCACAGAATATGGAAACAAGTGCCAGCAGGGTTCGAAAATTCGTACTGGCGTTGAACTTTTTCAATTGCAGACATCCTTCGGGGCGATACGGTTTTTTCGTCCGCAGCTTTATCTGCGAACTCAAAAATATGATAACGATCTCGATAGCCAATTCGCTGACAAGAAAAAAGGGTGGGGACGAATCCCCACCCTTCCTGCTCGTGCGGCCGCTATAGCGATAACGTTCCGGCCTCAGTTTATTGCAGTGCAAACACTTTCAGCACGCCAGAGTCCTTCGGCATGCTCTTCCAGGGTTCACCAAACCATTCGCCGTAGCCGTCGCCGACCAGGCTGCCCCAACCGGTCATCACGGCCACATACTGCTTGCCCTTGGCCATGTAAGTGATGGTGCCGCCGTTGCTGCCCTGGCCGAGGTTGTGGCTCCACAGCTTGTTGCCGTTCGCAGCGTTGTACGCGGTGAGCATGCCATCGGCTTCCGGTACGAACAGCACATTGCCCCCGGTCGTCAGCAGGCCGCCGTGCGGTGTGGCGCCGTTGTATCGGATTTCGTACTTGACCTTGCCGGTGAGCGGATCACGCGCGCGGATATGGCCCCACATTGGTTCCTTGCCCGGTCCGTGCATCGTGAAGTCGGCGCCGATGTTGAGCTGTACCACGGGCTCGGTGATCGGGTCGGTCTTCTTGATGTCGAGGTCCATGCACCACTCAAAGCCGACCTTGTACAGCAGGCCGGTCTTCGGGCTGTAGCTGCCCGCATTCCAGCTGTAGCCCCCGGCAATGGCCGGGCACAAGTTGACGTGCTTGCCTTCGGGCGGATCCCAGCGACCCACCAAATCGCCATTGGGCTTGATGTCCTTGACGAAGTTGATGTTGTCCACGCCCTTGTAGACGTTGACCGGCTTGCCGGTCTTGCGATCGAACACGAACACGAAGCCGGCCTTGCTCGGATGCACGACGTATTTCTTGCCGTCGCGCTCGATCATCATCAGCTCGCCCTGCGCCGGGTCGAAGTCCCAGGCATCGTGCGGCAGCACCTGGTGGAAGCTCTTCAGTTCACCGGTATCGGGATTGAGTTGAATAACAGCCGAGGTGTACAGGTTGATGCCGGGACGC